>CALWZU010000001.1 GCA_944386095.1 uncultured Clostridia bacterium
CATGAGCGATGAATTGATCCCCTATAACCGCACGTCCTGGTATTGTCCGGTATCGGTCCTGTAAATTGTTTGGCGGAAAAATCATAAGAAGAAACCGATTGCCGTGGGGTATGCTGCCCCGCGGCATTTCTGGTCGTGCGCCTGGCGGCGCACGACAGAAAAAAGAGGAGGCATAAAACCTCCTCTTTTTTCTATTGTCATTAAAGCATGAATCATTATCCTGCGGAAGCATACTCCGGATACAGATAAGGGATCTCAAACAGTACCTTCATCTGCCCATACTGCACCTGCAGCTTTTCCATTTCCAGGATCGTTTCCCGGATTGTCTGCTTCAGCTCTTTGATGGGATACGCTGTAATCAAACCGGCATCATACTGCTTTTCTGCTGTCTCCAGCTGCTGCACAAGTGATTTCAGCCCGATTTGCATCCCTTCATACGATACCGTCAGCTGCTGCAGCTGATTGTATCTTTTTTCTATCACCGTCTCCAGATCCTCTGCCATCTTTTCCGCATTGGTTTTTGCTTCACTCAGATCCAATTTTACCGATGTATAGCTTTCTCCTCCCATATTGTAGTTAATGTTGTAGTCATAGGTCAGCAGACCATACTCCTTCAGCTCTACTGTCTGTTGGGCATACCATACATACGGATCGTCTGCAAGGGCTTCTTTGATTTTTTCTTCCAGTTCTTCTTCCGTTACTTCTTCTATACTGCTCTTGTATTCAAAGGTTTCATATTGGGAAACGTCTTCCCCTAAAGCGCTGCTGAGAGAAAGCAGTTTCCCCTCCAACGTCTTTTCCAGGCTTTGATGGGTCGATTCACTTTGTTCCTTCTCCAAAACCGCACTCTCATATGTCGCTTTGCTGGTCAGCCCTGCCTTATATTTTAATGTTTCCAGCCGCAGGTTCTCTTCTGACAACGCCACCTTTTCCTTTGCAGTTTCCGCTTCTTTACGGGTAAGGGTAATATCATCCATCTGATTTTTGATCTCATTTCCCACCACCTGAGGGATCAGCTCCAGATTGATCTGAGCCCATTTTTCCTGCGTATTCAGCTCTTTTTTCGCCAGAACCTCTTTGGCGATATAGGTATGAGAGCTGACATAGTAATTTTCATTGGTATCCTCGATCCGGGATAGTGCCCTCTGGGCGCTGAGGAAGCTGCTGTTGTTCCTGACTCCCTGATTGATCGCCTGTTCGTAGGTCAGAATCTTTTTTCCCGCGCCTTCTTCCTGCCCGGTTTCTTCCTGTTTGGTGTTTATGAATACGGTCTTTGTCTTATTGTCCCACTCTACTTCATATCCCAGGCTTTCTCCTACCATCCGCAGGGGAACCATAGTCGTACCTCCCTCTAAAAAGGGAGGCTGCTCCAGATACACCAGCATTCCGTTTTGGCTGGCATAAGGTGCTCCGATCTGAAAGTAAATGCTGCTGTCCTCTTTTTCTGCCAGCACGCTTCTTTCTTCCCCGTTCCACTGTACAGAAGCGCCAAAGGCCTCAAAGACAGCCCGCATGGGGACGTATACGGTACCATCCACATTGACCGGTTGTATCTCATATTCCTGTAAGACTTCATCGATACAGACAGAAATGCCGGAAACTGAAAGGGACGTACCAGAAGCGCCATGTGCAAAGACAAAAGAGATGCCCGCAAACAAAAGAACCAGCATCAGCATGATATATCGTTTTGTGTTTCTCATTTGTATTCTCCCGCTACTTCAGTGCGATATGGAAGGTTTCCTGATGGGTGCTGCTTGTTCCCGATACCTGGCTGGTCTGACGGATAAAAAGAGTGAGATCCAGTTTTTCCGGATCCTGAATGCTGACAGGAAGCAGGATAAATCCCTCCACTTCCTGATCCTTGCCGATGTCGTTGTACCAGCGTTTATCAAAATCCGATGCCTGGCTGGTATTTATTTTGTAATCCACCCCATCCGCTGTAATCTTTGTGGCAATCTGATCCAATTGAATGGGCGCGTCCTGCTTGTTCTTCAATACCACCCAAATCCGGTCTCCCTTGCTGTCCTTTCCGTACATCTTTACGGTAATCTCATAATCGGAGGTATATTTCATCACAGGAAGAGCCTGATACTGGGTCTGATCCTGTGGATCTTCTTCGTCCGGAACCTGGGGCGTCTCCTGATCTTCCAACGTGATATTTACGATTTTTCCTTCCTCATCCCACTGTACCTGTGCGCCCAGTTGTTCGGCCAGAAAACGGGCAGGCAGATAGGAGCGTCCTTCATAGCTTAAAATATGCGAGTCCTCCGGTACCGCTACTTCCTCTCCGTTTATTACAAACTGAAAGTCATCCCGGATATATGCGGTGATCTTTTCTACCAAAGGCTGGGCAAAGACACTTACCGTCAATGTCCCTGCCATTCCCAGAGCAATGCCTGCGGCAAAGACCTTCTTTCCTTTCATCTTGCTTTTCCTTTCCTGTATCTGAAAAAAGCGGGGTACCTGAAAGGCCCCCGCTCTGTTTCAGACGCTTTGTGAAACGCTTCTTTTAGAATATTATGCAAGTCCTGTAGATGCATTCAGAGTAACGGTCAATGTTTCCTGATCCCATGCTACGTCTGCGCCAAGAGCATTGGCAACATATCTCATGGGTACGTAGATTCTGTCATTTACAACAACCGCTACAGTATCCATCGGAACAACTGCTCCGTTTACGGTCATGTTCGCATCGCCGGCCTTCAGCACGCATACTCTGTCGCCCTTGAAGAAGGTTGCTGTCTGTGCTGCCTGATTCCAAACGATGTTGTTATCGGATACACCAAGAGCATTGGCAACGTATCTCATGGGTACCATAGTTCTGTCATTCTGATCTACATACGGTGCAACGTCCATGTCTCTTGTCTGCAGTTCACCGTTTACGAGAACAGTGTAGGAATTCTGACCGATCACGAATTTTGCTTCTCCGTATACATTACCGTCAGCAGGTGTGATAATGTTCACATAATCTGCAGATACAGCGCTTCCATCGAAGTCTCCATCGTTGTAGAAACCATTATCGATAACGGCTTCACCCCAAATATCTACTCCATATTTACCTTCCGGCAGAGTTCTGTCCAGAGTGATTTCTACGCCGGAAATCTTGATCTCAGCAGGTGTTTTGATGGAGGTTCTGTCAACTTCGATTACTACATTTCCTCCTCTTACTTCTGCTTTGCCCAGTTCCATGTCGCCGGCAACCAGTTCGATGGTTGCTTCATCAAACTGCATTCCGCCGCCGAATCCCAGATTGTCGATTGTAAGAATGATGTCTTCGCCTTCTCTAACAACGCCTGCAGCTGTTTCTTTGATGACGATTTCTCCGCCGGCCTGGTTCTGGATACCGGTTCTCAGGTCAGCCAATTTTACTTCTGCAGTGATCGGCTGTTCGATCTTTGCAACTACCAGTGAAGTTTCAATCACGCCAGCTCTGGATCCGTCTACTGTGAGCTCCAGATCTCCGGAATGACCTGCTTCAACCGTTACCGGGAAGGTAAAGGTATATTTCTGTGTTGTGTTTGCTGCATTAGCCGGTACGGACCATTCCCAAGAGGAATTATCATCTTCTGCTGTTCCGACTACATCATTTTCTGCGTCGGGGCCTTCCACTTCGATCGCTGCACCAGATACCAGCTGAACCCATTCCGGGAAGGTGAAGTCAACGAATTTTCCATCGATCAGGGAATTGGGCAGAACCTCTTCCAGAGTGACTTCTACCGTATATTCATCACCGTCTTCATCAAATTCATAGCCAGCATAAATGGTAGGCAGATCTTCTTCGTCTACTGTCGTTACGGTTACATCTTCATCTCCGTAAACCGCTACAACAAGGCCGCTTTCCTTATTGATATCTCCGTCTACATTTCTGATTGCAACAGCGACATCGCCTTTGGCAGCATCTTTACCAACATTGATGCAGGGGGTGATTACCAGAACTTCTCTTCTTGCGGCATCTCCTGCTGCATTGAAGGTGATGGTTAAGTCTCTGTCATCCGTTCCGCCAATTACAGCATTTAACCCTGTTCCAACCATATTGCCGGAAATATATGTAGCTTCCTTATCCTCCATATCCTGATTCCAGGATACGCCTTTGGGAAGAGTCAGCTTGATTGACTGCGCACCAGCTACAGAATTAACAGAAGCTTCTCTTACCTCGATTGCAGCTGCTTCAAAAGCAGTTGATCTTCCTGTTTTCTTAGGATCACCATTTACAGTTGCAACAGTTTCACCGCCGGCTACTACTGCTACCGTATAGGAACCGCTGCTGATTCTGCTGTCAAGACCTTCTACATTGACCTTTACTTCGCCAGCTTCTTCACCAGCTTCCAGTCCCAAGGTTAATTTGATGTATTCGTCTTTTGCGATAGCTACACTGCTTTGAATAGAAATTTCGGCATAGTCATCGCCTACAGAGATTCCAGCTACAGTAAGCGCCGCGCCTGATGCATTTGTTTCAACACCGATACCGGCTGCTGTGGCATTTGCTAATGCACCGGCTTGAACAATATCATCCTTTGTAGGATCTTCCATTGCCCATACAGCGTTGTCGAGGCTCAGCTTGATCTGTTGTACTTCGCCAGCAGGGATTCCATCTGCATCACTTGCTGTGAAAGTCATGGTTGTGATCGGCATTACTTCTTCTGCTTCTACTGTCGGTACACTTGCCACTTTATTGTCTGTTGTCGCAAATGCACTGGCAGGAATCAAAGTCAGCACCAAAGCGAGAGCCAACATCAAAGCAATGCCTTTTCTGTTTTGTTTCATCTTTGTTTCCTCCTTTAAAATACTCTTCGAAGGGGGTTGTTATATTGTGTTTTAAACCAAACCATCTCCCCCTTCTGAAGATAATTTGACATTTAATATAGAAAGGCATAGGAAATATTCCTAGCGCATTCTATCATTGCCATTATACCGTCAGGCCTTTGTTCCGTCAATTCTTCATCGTATTTGTAATACGAATGTAACATAAAATTCAGGAACAAAAACCCTCTTGTATCAGCATGGTTTCATTATACCGGAATATCCGAAAATGTCCATTACATCAGTGTTACAAGAACATTAACAAACCTTAAAGGTACATTTTGGCAGCCCTTTAAAGACACAAAAACTTAAGAGACGTCGCTGGTTTTTCTTTCCCTTCTTAAGAAAAATCCCTGCCGCCAGACTTTTCTTCTTTCACTGAAAAAGGCCCTCCCCGGTTTTTCCCCGGGAAAGGCCTTCCTTCCTTCCTCTTTTTCTGATTTATCTGCCTGTGCAAATTCCGCCCCCTGCGGCGGAAGCGTCCGCCGGATGGGATGCAGGCCGGTCAGCGCATAAGGCTGCCTTGCCGGCTTACGGATCCTGCTTATCTGTTGATAACGCTGGAAGCGTCCGAAATATCCGAATCTACATACAAAGAGGTTTCCCCGGCGATAGCCCTGACGCGGAACTTGAAATCGCCGCCGCTTTGAACATCCTCTGTCAGATCCAGCCTCAGGCCGGTGGTGGTTTCGGTTTTGTATTCAACGGAATCCTTGTACAAAAGCACCTCGTAGTGATCCGCACGGCTGTCGCCGTCCCACTGGGCTACTGCGCCGCTCCAGGACAGGTCCGTCGGCGTGGACAGCGAGCTGATCCTCTGCTGGGTAGAGGTTTCCACCGCCGCGCTGTGAGCATACTTGCTCAAATCCCCTTTATTGGTAATAGCGGCGGTATATGTCCCCACGCCGTTTTCCCTCATGGTATCCAGCACGTTCAGTTCGGTTTTCTCGTGAGCCCTGACCTCCAGCTCCTCTACCTGCTTGCCGTTTTTATAGATCGTAACATAATACCCATAGGTTCTGTCAGGCTTGGTCCAGCTCAGAACGCCGTTTCCGCTCCACTTAAAATCTTCTACCTCTTCATTCTGATCCATGGTCTTGATCTGATAGCCCCTGACGCTGCTGCCGTCCTCAGACTTAATCAGAAGATAGTCTCCCTGGGAACTTTTTGTGGAAGAAGCTTTTACGTTCAAATCGTCAAACTTGGCGACGGTGTTGACGGATTTTCCCTTTTCTTCGGAAGCCACCTTGACCTCTGCGTAGGGATGATACTCCAGATTATCCAGGAAATCGCCTACCGTCAGGGATTCCGTCACCGCCTGCCGGGCGCTGGAAATGGTTCTGCTTGTTCCGTTTGCCGTTATGGCGTAAACCTCGCTTTCCACGGTGGTATCGTTGCTGGGCTCCGCCCGCAGAACCGTGGTATGGAAGGTTTTCTCTTCCGTATAGCCGTTGTTTTCCAGAGTGGCCGTCAGGGTAACAGATACGTCCCTGCCGTCGGTGTAATAGGGTCTGGTTACGGTGGCCCGTCCCTCGGTGATGCTGATGATATCGGTATTGCTGGAAGTCCAGGTGATTTTGGAGCCTTCGTCTCCCCGGGTGGGCAGGTTCAGATTGCCCGTAATTTCATCCAGGCTTTCATCCTGGTAAAAAAGCGTGATACTGTCCTCGGTCAGGTCATTGTAGTCGGAACGGATGGCCCGCTGAGCGGCGGAGTCCACTACGTTCACATCGATCACAAACTGGGTGGTTTCATAGCCTTCCTTGCTTAAGGTCAGGGTGATCCTGGTGACCCCGGCCTTGGAGCCGGTATTCAGGGTCATCTTGGAGCTGAAAGCCTCCACAGTCAGAAGGTCGTTATTGGTTTCCGCCTTAACGGTTACATCTGATGGCGTGGTGCTGTAGCGGATGATATAATTTTCAGCGTTGATGGCCACATCGGTGGTGACGGGAAGATCAATGGTGATCTCATCGCTTTCCTCCGGCGCAGGAGACGGGGTATAGCCCTCTGAGCTCTTGGAAAGCAGCACGACCGCTTCTGCCCGGGTCAGATTCTTGGTGGGATTGAAGTTGCCCAGGTCATCCCCCTTCATAAAGGTGGCCTCTGCTACCGCGCCTATGTAGGGCTTGCTCCAGGCTTCGATGGAAGCGCTGTCCTTAAAGCCTACCGCCTTGCTGGCATCCGGCGTCAGGTTGTTGAGCTTTGTGATCACCACCGCCGCTTCCTGACGGCTGATAGGATCATTGGGCCGCATGGTGCCGTCGTCATATCCGGAAATATAGCCTGCCGCCACGGCGATGCGCACAGGGGTGTAATACCAGATGGAAACCCCGTTGGCGTCTGTGGCCGAAACGTCGGTGAAGCTGATGTCCGCCGGCGTTACGCTTTCGTTGAAGCCGTAGGCCCGATTGACGATGTACATGAATTCTGCTCTTGTAATCGCATTGTCCGGCCGGAAGGTGCCATCGTCATACCCGGAAATCAGACCTTCCTCCACCCAGGTATAGATATAGTCCCTCGCCCAGTGGTCGCTTAAATCCGACATCTCCGCTCCAAAGGCCGCCGTCGTGCTTAAGCTTATGGCCAGAAAAAATGCAATTGCGGTTTTACAGGATTTTTTCATTGTTTTACCTCCTTGCAAACGAAAGAATTATACCGCCGTTTTCCGGCAATTCAGCCTGTTTATTGCAAAAGCTCGATCGCTTTATAAAACTGGTCGTCCCTTTCCGCCCCGAATATTTCCATGGCAATGGCCTCTTCCAGGGCCTCCATCGTGGCGTAATCCAAAACCCCATAGGGATAAAGCCCTTCCTTTTCCTGAAAACGCTCTACCGCCCGGAAGGTTTCCTCATCCATTTTTCCCGTAGGAACCAGGGCGCTTTCCCCCAGAATGATCAGTCTTTGCTGAGCGCCAAACACATTCAGCCCGCTTTCTCCCCTGCCGTATTTCTTTTCCTCCGACATGGGCGCCAGGGTTCCGACAGAATGAAGCTTTTCCTCCACCTCCGCTTCGCTGCTGTTGTGGATCGTAATATCCGGACTTACGCCGACCTGATGGATCAGATTCCCCTCAGGGGACAGAAAATGATAAACCGTCAGCTTTAAGGACGCACCGTTTTCCAGGCTGTATACCACCTGAGCCGCACCCTTGCCGTAGGTGGTGTCTCCTACCACCGTCGCTGCGTGATGATCCTTCAGCGCCGCCGCGAAAATTTCCGCCGCGCTGGCGGTGTTTTCATTTACAAGAACTACTGTGGGGACATCGATCTCCATCCCCTCTGTGGCTTCAAAGGTAGCGATGATCTCTCCTCTTTTTTCATAATGCATGATGGCTTTTCCCTGATCCAGAAACAAATCCGCCGTCCGGACCGCCGCGTTGACAAGGCCGCCCGGATTATCCCGGATGTCCACCACAAGGCCCTTCACCTGCGGACATTCTTCCTGAATGGCTTCCCACATAGCCCTCACATCGCCGTCGGTTGCCTCATAAAAATTGGAGATGCTCATATACCCGATATCCTCTCCCACGATACCCGCTGTGACGGAATGCAAAAGCACCTTGGCCCGGACCGCCTGGAAGGTAAGGTTTTCTTCCCCCCGGCGCACCTGTACATGGACCACGCTGCCCAGATCCCCCCGCAAAAGCTCTGTAGCCTCTGTAAGGCTGGCGTCCATTACGCTCACGCCGTCAATGGAAACAATATAATCGCCGATGGCAAGCCCCGCCCTTTCGCCGGAGGAATTACCATAAAAATCAGCGATCTTTATGCCCTGCTCGTCCTTTACCAGCTGAACCCCAAGGCCGTAAATCACGCCTGAGGCGACCTGTGAAAAGCTCTCCCCGTCCTCGGCGGCTACATAATATACGCTGTAGGGATCAAGGCTTTCCAAAACGCCCTGATACGCCCCATTCATCAATTCCTGCCGGGAAATCTCATCTACATAATTTTCTTCAATAAACCGGATCAGATCCTCCAGGGTTTTCAGATCCCCCGGTATTTCCCCGCTTTCCTCCAGAACGTCCTGGGCCGCGAAAACCCGCTGTCCTCCAGGAGCGTTGGGATCCGACTGTGCGAAAACCATAAAGGAAAAGGTAGAAATCACCAGGGCGATAACCAGGATCCAGATCAGGATAATCGCAATCCCTCTGAGTTTTTTCTGATTGAACATTTGCTTTATTCTTCCTTCTTTTCTGCAATCTCGATCAACAGCTTGTTTCTGGCCTCCATCAGGCCCCGCAGACTGATTTCGTATTCAACGTCCACCGTTCCCGTCGCCGTTTTTTCATCCAGCTTGGGCGCTACCAGGTCTGTCAGGATTTCCATTTCCGTACAGCCCATAGGGGTTTCATACATCCCCAGATACTTTTTCCCTTCTTCAAAAATCAGCTCCTGATTGGCAGCTCCATAGCGTTTCAGGCTTACCTTGTTTTTCTGGATGATCAGAGTGGTAACACAGCCGTCCATGCCGGAAAGCTCCGACTCTTCATAGACCAGGTAAAAGGCGCCGTCCTTTCGGTACATTTTGGCCTCTGTCACAAGCTCCATAACGTCTTCTTCGCCCTGGTCGTTATGCTGTCTGGCGTTGATTTTCAAAATGACTCTGTCCATATCGATTTTCTCCGAATTAACGTCTTTATTTTTCCATTGCATAGCCCACCAGCCTGTCAATCAGTTCGGCATACTCCAGCCCCGCCTGCTTCCACAGCGTGGGAAACATGCTGAAGCGGGTAAAGCCCGGAAGCGTATTGATTTCGTTGAGATAAATTTTGCCCGTATTTTTTTCAAGAAAAAAATCCACCCTGGAACAGCCTCTGCAATCCAGCGCTTTATAGGCCCGGATGGCGATATCCTTGATCTCTTTGGCCTGTTCGGAGGTAATGGGAGCGGGCACCAGAATCTGAGATTTTCCCCCATCCCCGTATTTGGCTTCATAATCGTAAAATTCCTTAGAGGGAATGATCTCCCCCACCGCCGCGGCAAGAGGCACCGCGTTTCCGATAATGCCGGTTTCCACTTCCCTGCAGTTGATGCTTTCCTCTATGACGATCCTTCTGTCGTAAACGGCAGCCTCCCTGATGGCCTCTTTCAAAGCCTGTCTGTCCTCCGCCTTCGATACGCCCACGCTGGAGCCCATATTGGCCGGCTTGACAAAAACCGGATAAGGGAACGCCGCCTCTGTTTTTTCGCAGCATTTTGTCAGATCGTCAGAAACCTCATCCCGGGTAAAGGCTACGTATTTACATACAGGCAGTCTTTCCCGTTCAAATATTTTTTTGGATGCGATCTTGTCCATGGCCAGGCTGGAGCCCAAAACGCCGCAGCCCACATAGGGTACGCCCAAAAGCTCCAGCAGTCCCTGCACTGTTCCGTCTTCACCCATAGGCCCGTGAAGCACGGGAAAGACCACATCCACCAGATCCTTCAGGCTCCGGGTGCTTCCCAGGACCGTCAAATCATAGGCCTCCGGGTCGGACAAGAGCTTCAGCTTGGCGTAATCCTCCCATTCGCCGGTTTCGATCATATCCACCGGGCCATCATACAAAAGCCATTTCCCTTCCTTTGTTATGCCCACGGCAACGATCTGATATTTGCTTTTATCTGCGGCGTGAATCACTGACGTGGCTGACATCAGGGAAATTTCATGCTCGCCGGATTGTCCTCCGAAAATGATCCCAAGTTTGGTCATTTGCTTTTCCTTTCTTTGTTGTTTCAAAAATGTTTTATAAACGATTCTTTCGATTATTTTTAAGAGCTATCGTTTTTTAAGCTTTGGCCCCTTTGATTTTCCAAGGCTAAAGCTTTCTTGTCTGCTTACAGAATCCGGCCGGCTTTCTCTTTATTTTTGAAAAAATTCACCAGAATTTTCCAGCCACTTCTGCTAAAGACAATTTTCATTCATTATAACAGATAAGCCCGGAGGACAGAATATGATATTCTAAATTTAAACTAATTGTAAAAAAGTCTTTTTTCAATGGTTTTCGCCACTTCCGCCGTTTTAAATTTCAGCACCAGAGGCTCTCCTCTCCGGGCGCTTTCGATCAAAGGCTCATACTTTCCGGCGATAAAACGGCTCATCTCCTGTTCCAAATCCCGGATTGCTTCCTCTTTCTCCCCCTCCTTGCCCTCATCGATCAGGCATAAAGGGGGAAACAATACACACCACCAGTTCTGTCCCCGGGCCCTGCCGATCTCCACGGTAAACGCCTCATACACCCCCGCCGGAAAAGTAACGCTGCCATAGGTTTTTTCCGGAATCCATCGAAGCCCCAGGCTGGTTCGCACCTCATCCTTCACCCCTGCTTCTTCCAGGGCCGCTTTTGCCACCTGCCGGATCCGGTCTTTGTTCTCTTCAATATATGCCCGGGTATTTTCCATAGACGTCATTTCCATCAGATCCGGCGTAAGCCGGGCTAAAACCGCATCCCTGACCTTCAGCTTTACCGCCTGATCCTCAGGGCTGTCGCTGTCGGCGATCACATGAAACCGGATGAAATCCTCCCTGCCAAGAGGCTCCGGCGACCGGCCCGCTAAAACGGCCAGGACAAGGCTTAAAAGCAAAAGGCACAGACTGGCGGAAAGCCAGAAAACCCACTGCCCCTTTATGGGAAAGCCCATTGGCGCACTTACTGTTTCTTTGAAAAAATGCGGTTTTTTATATCTCATAAAAAAGCCCCCTTCATATGCTCTTTTCAAACATTGTGAACGGGGCTTTCTTATTTTAAACTCTTTTGTTTGCGAAATTTTAAATCCTGCAAACGGTTAAATGATAGGATCTTCCATTATTCCTGCCCCTCCTGAGGCCGTACCACATAGGTCTTTGGATAGATCTTTTCCATTTTTTCATAAGCCTGAACCGCCTTTTCCCCATCGGAAAACAAGCCGTAGACCGCCGGGCCGCTGCCGCTCATCAGTACGGCGTCTGCCCCGAAGCCGGAAAGGGCTTCCTTCACCTGCCGGATCTGAGGATGGATCGTCGCGGATATATATTCCAGCACGTTCACCATATACGCCTGCCAATCCGCAGAAGGCAGCTGTCCCTCTTCCAGCCGTTCCCTGAGAGCGTCGATGTTCGGATGCTTTTCTTTTTTCAGCTCTTCCAGCCGGGAGGAATACGCCTCATAGGTTTCCTTTGTGGAAATGCTGAAATCCGGCTTGCACAAAACGATCACACATTTGGACGAAAGGCTTTTGACAGGCGTGAGCTTTTCGCCGATCCCCTCCGCCTGGGCGGCGCCCCCCATGATGCAAAAAGGCACGTCGGCCCCAACCCAGGCGCCCATTTGAGAAAGTTCCTGAAGGGACAGGCCTTTGTCAAACAGCGCCCGCATAGCAAGCAGCACCGCCGCTGCGTCTGCGCTGCCCCCCGCCAGGCCCGCGCCCATAGGTATCCTTTTTTCAATATGGATGGTGATGTCCTCCTGGATCCCATAGGTATCCTTAAACAGCTTCGCCGCCCGCCAGGCCAGATTCTGTTTTCCGGTAGGCAATACCGGCGGCTCTACCGTCAAATAAATGCCTTCCTCGGCGGCTCCGTCGCCCTTTCCGCACTCGCTGCTTTTTCCCACCCATACATCATCGTAAAGGCCGATCTGCTGCAGTACGGTGCGGATTTCATGATAGCCGTTAGGCAGCCTTTTCAGCACGTCAAGGGCCAGATTGATTTTCGCGTATGCTTTCTGATGGATCATCCGTTCCCGTTCCATTATATATACACCTTCCTTCCTCCCTGCCGGGACAGGGCCGGAAAGGGCCTTTCGCCCCTTCTTTCGATCCGGCTTTTCTTCATTTTGTTTTCACAGCGTTCTTGACTGTTCTATTTGATGATTTCTGATTATATCACGTTTGCCTTTTCACAACAACTTTGCCCGCCCCGGCAGAACAGGAGAACCCCTTTCAAAAACACGAACGTTCCCCTCCGAAAATTTTACTAAATTTCCTCCTTCCTCCCCGTTTTTATTCCCTTCCCTTTCTTGAAAGAGGGGGAATTTTCTGATAGAATAAGGATATTCGGCGAAAAACTCTCTTAAAATCGAATATTTTTAATTATTTCCACTTTAATATACGTATATTTCAATGGAGGTCCAAAATGGTTTACCGCGTATATGTTGAAAAAAAACCGGGCTTTGATGTAGAAGCAAAGAGCCTTCTGGAGGAGCTGAAAGAAAATCTGGGGCTGAGCCACCTTGAAGGGCTCCGGCTCTTCAATCGCTACGACATCGAAGGAGTGGATCGCAGCACCTATGAATCGGCCAAATACACGGTGTTTGCCGAGGCTCCCGCGGACACCGCCTATGATGAAAGCATCCGTCTGGAAGAGGACGCCCTGTATTTCGCCGTGGAGTACCTGCCCGGACAGTACGACCAGCGGGCGGATTCCGCAGCCCAGTGCATCAAGCTGATCAATA
Source organism: uncultured Clostridia bacterium (assembly GCA_944386095.1). Classification (GTDB taxonomy): domain Bacteria; phylum Bacillota; class Clostridia; order Peptostreptococcales; family Anaerovoracaceae; genus CALWZU01. The sequence goes on from CALWZU010000001.1 coordinate 13,205, forward strand.
TCGGCGCGCAGCCTACCGTCCGCTACGCTAAAGTGATCGCCCTTTACGGGGATCTCTCCCCGGAAGATCTGCAGGCGGTCAAGGCGTATTATATCAATCCGGTGGACTCTCAGGAGGCATCCCTTGAAAAGCCCCAAACCCTGAACATGGATATGCCCAAACCTGAAAAGGTAGCGCGCATCGAGGGCTTTATCTCCATGAGCCCTCAGCAAATCGAAAGCCTGCGGACAGAAAACGGTTTTGCCATGAGCCGGCAGGACCTGCTGTTTGTTCAGCGCTATTTCGCAGACGAGCAAAGAGACCCCACCATCACCGAGCTGAAGGTGATCGATACCTATTGGTCCGACCACTGCCGTCACACCACCTTCCTGACGGAAATCACCCAGGTGGATTTTGAGGATTCAGCCTACGGCCACCTTCTCAAAAATGCCTATGAGGATTATCTTTCCATGCGCCGGGAGGTTTACGGCGAAAAAGACCGGCCCATAAGCCTGATGGATCTGGCGGTCATCGGAACCAAATATTTAAAAAGGCAGGGCCTTTGCGATGATCTTGACGAATCGGAAGAGGTCAACGCCTGCAGCATCCGGGTCAAGGCGGATATGAACGGCAAGGAAGAAAACTGGCTGGTTATGTTCAAAAACGAAACCCATAACCATCCCACCGAAATCGAGCCCTTTGGCGGCGCGGCCACCTGTCTTGGAGGCGCCATCCGGGATCCCCTTTCCGGCAGAGCCTATGTTTATCAGGCGATGCGTATCACCGGCAGCGGCGATCCCCGCTCCGGCATCAAAGATACCCTCCCCGGCAAGCTTCCCCAACGCAAAATCACTAAAGAAGCGGCAAAGGGCTACAGCTCCTACGGCAATCAGATCGGACTTTCCACCGGCCTTGTAGACGAGATCTACCATCCCGGCTATGTGGCAAAGCGTATGGAGGTAGGCGCGGTCATCGCCGCTGCGCCTGAAGAAAACGTCCTGCGCAAACGGCCCGCTGCCGGGGATGCGGTCATCCTGGTGGGCGGCAGGACCGGCAGGGACGGCTGCGGCGGGGCCACCGGTTCTTCCAAGGAGCATACCCAGGATTCCATTTTGACCTGCGGGGCAGAAGTACAAAAGGGCAATCCGCCGGTAGAACGCAATCTGCAAAGGCTGTTCCGGCAAAAGGACGCTGCCCAAATGATCAAGCGCTGCAACGACTTCGGAGCGGGAGGCGTTTCCGTTGCTATAGGAGAGCTTGCCGACAGCCTGGATGTGGATCTTGACCTGGTTTTGAAAAAATACGAAGGGCTCGACGGTACAGAGCTTGCCATTTCCGAATCCCAGGAACGAATGGCCGTCGTCGTGTCCCATGAAGATAAAGACCGTTTTATCCGGCTTGCCCGGGAGGAAAATCTGGAAGCCGTGGCGGTGGCAAAGGTCACGGACTCCGGCCGGTTCCGCATGTTCTGGCAGGGAGATCTGATTTTGGATCTGAGCCGCGAATTCCTCAATACAAACGGCGTCAGACAACAAACAACGGCCTTTGCGGCCGCCCTGACAGAACAATCTCCAGACCGGCTGTTTGCTTCCAGGGAGCCTCTCCCGGCAAACCCGGATCAAAAGACCCTTCTTTCCAGGCTGAAAAAAGAAGCGGCTTCTCTGAACTGCTGCAGCAAAAAAGGCCTGATCGAAATGTTCGACAGCACCATCGGGGCTGCCACAGTCCTGATGCCTCTTGGCGGAAAGCACCAGCTGACGCCGGCTCTGGGCATGGCGGCCAAGCTTCCTCTCACTCAGGGCGATACCCAAACCGCCACCCTGATGACCTACGGCTTTGATCCGGAGCTTTCCTCGGAAAGCCCCTATCACGGCGCCCTTTACGCAGTGATCGATTCCGCCGCCAAAATCGCCGGAATGGGCGGCGATCCTTCCCGGGCCCGCCTGTCCTTTCAGGAATATTTCGAACACCTGGGCTCGGATCCAAAGCGCTGGGGCAAGCCTCTCAGCGCCCTTCTAGGCGCGCTGCGCGCCCAAAAGGAGCTGGGCATTCCCTCTATCGGCGGAAAAGACAGCATGTCCGGTACCTTTATGGATCTGCATGTGCCCCCCACTTTGATTTCCTTTGCGGTAGGCACGGCTTCTGCGGGCAGCATCCTTTCCCCTGAAATCAAAGGGCCCGGCCATCAGCTGGCCCTGGTCTACGCCGAAAGAGACAGCCAGGGAATCATCGATTTTGCACAGTTTAATGCCAATATGCGATCTGTATCCCAGGCGATCTCCCAGGGCAGGATCCTGTCCGCCTCGACGGTGGGCTTTGGAGGCCTGTTTATGAGCCTGTTGAAAATGTGCGCCGGAAACGGCTTCGGCGCCCGGATCACCTGGCCGGCGGAAACCCTCCTTGACAAAAATTACGGCGCGCTGGTAGTAGAGCTGGCTGAGGGCAAGGCCCCCGAGGAAGCCCTGGAAGGCGCCTGCTTCCGCCTGATCGGCGCCAGCCTGGAGCAGGCGGAGCTTGTAATAAACGGCAGCGCCCTTTCCCTGGATCAGCTTCTGGAAAGCTGGCAGTCCACTCTTGAACCTGTGTTCCCGTCGGCGGCCGCGGTGGACAAGACCCGGCCAGTCAGCCAGAGCCTTTATACGCACAAAAGCACCGCCAAACCCGCCGTACTTACCGCCCGGCCCCGGGTCTTCATCCCCGCCTTCCCGGGCACCAACTGCGAAATGGACTCCAAGCGAGCCTTTGAAAAGGCCGGCGCCCAGGCCCATATCCATATCCTGAAAAATCTGACGCCCGCCGAATTGGAACAGTCCATCAGCCAGATGGCAAAGCAGATCCGGCAAAGCCAGATCATCATGATTCCCGGCGGCTTCAGCGGCGGAGATGAACCGGACGGCTCGGCCAAATTCATCACAGCGGTTTTCCGCAACCCCTACATCAGCGAAGCCGTCACCGATCTTCTGGAAAACAGAGACGGCCTGATGCTGGGTATCTGCAACGGCTTCCAGGCTCTGATCAAGCTGGGGCTTCTGCCCTTTGGCCGGATCGGAGAAATCCAAACGGACAGCCCCACCCTGACCTACAATGCCATCGGACGGCATGTTTCCCGTCTGGTCACCACCCGGGTGACGTCGGTCAAATCCCCCTGGCTTTCCCTTTGCAGTCCCGGTCAGCTTCATACCCTTGCCGTTTCCCACGGCGAAGGCCGCTTTGTCGCCAGCGGGGAAACCCTTCAGGCTTTAATGGAAAACGGTCAAATCGCCACCCAGTATGTGGATCCCCAGGGAAAGGCCACCATGGATCCTTTGTATAATCCCAATGATTCTCTGTGGGCCATCGAGGGCATCACCTCTCCCGACGGCAGGATCCTGGGTAAGATGGGCCATTCCGAACGGATCGGCGAAAATGTTTACCGCAACGTCCCCGGCGACAAAGATCAGAAGCTCTTTGAAGCCGGTGTGCGATATTTTCTGTAATACAATACCCTGCCGGTGCCTTTGAGAGCCGGCTGTCAAAAAGGAGGATATTCCCATGAAAGCAGCGATCGTTATGGGCAGCAAATCCGATCTGCCCGTTGTGGAAAGAGCCCGGGGCATCCTGAAGGATTTCGGCGTAGAATGCCAGATGCGGGTCATTTCCGCTCACAGGACCCCTCAGACCGCAGAGGCTTTTGCCAAACATGCGGAAGAAGAGGGCATTGAGGTCATCATTGCCGCCGCGGGCAAGGCGGCGCATCTGGGCGGCGTTCTGGCAGCCTATACCCCCCTTCCCGTTATCGGTCTTCCCATCAAGTCCTCTACGATGGACGGCCTGGATTCCCTTCTTTCCATCGTTCAGATGCCAAAGGGCGTCCCCGTGGCGACGGTTGCCATCGACGGAGCGGAAAACGCGGGTCTTCTGGCGGTACAGATTCTTTCCGTCAAATATCCGCTTCTTCGGGAACAAATGAAGGCTTATAAACAAAAAATGGCCGAGGATGTGCTCCGGGCCGATCAGGAGCTGCAGGAAAGCATCCGGGGCTAGCTTGCCGAAAGGTTACGTCAGGAAAGGAGAAAACATATGCAAAAGTTAGAAATGCTTTACGAAGGGAAGGCCAAAAAGGTCTTTAAAACCGATGATCCCAAACTTCTCATCGTAGATTACAAGGATGACGCCACCGCCTTCAACGGCGAAAAGAAGGGCAGCATCGCTTCAAAGGGCATCGTCAACAACACCATGTCCGACATCATTTTTGAAATGCTGGAGCAAAAGGGTATCCCCACCCATTTTGTCAAAATGCTCAGCGACAGTGAAACCCTTGTAAAGGCCGTAGAGATCGTTCCTCTTGAGGTCATCATGCGCAACGTGGCCGCAGGCTCCTTTTCAAAGCGCTACGGCGTGGAAGAGGGCCGGCCTTTGGCAAGACCGGCCCTGGAGTTCTCTTTGAAAAACGACGATCTGGGCGATCCTCTGATCAATGATGATCATATCCTGGCTTTGGAACTTGCCACGGAAGAAGAGCTTTCCGCTATCAAGGATTACGCCAGAAAGGTCAATGAGGCTTTGAAGGAGTTTTTCCTTGGCATCGGCCTGAAGCTGATCGATTTCAAGATCGAATTCGGAAGATGCGAGGGCAGGATCCTGCTGGCAGACGAAATCTCTCCGGATACCTGCCGGCTGTGGGATGTAAAAACCAACGAAAAAATGGATAAGGACAGATTCCGCAGAGATCTGGGCCATGTAGAGGAAACCTATCAGGAAGTGCTGAAGCGGGTAAAATCCCGGTAGGCCTTTTCCCTGCCCTTAAGGAGGAGCAACAGTGAAAGAAAAAATTACCTACAAGGACGCCGGGGTGGATACCAAGGAAGGCGAAAGAGCCGTCAGCCTGATGAAGGAGCACGTTAAGAAAACCTTCAACGAAAACGTCCTCACCGGGCTGGGCAGCTTCGGAAGCCTGTTCCGGCTGGATGTAAGCGGTATGGAGCGGCCGGTTCTGGTGGCGGGCAGCGACGGCGTAGGCACCAAGCTGAAAATCGCATTTCTGATGGACAAGCATGACACTGTGGGACAGGATTGCGTGGCCATGTGCGTCAACGATATTTTATGTCAGGGCGCAAAGCCTTTGTTTTTCCTGGACTATATCGCTACCGGCCATGTTCAGGCCGAACGGATCGCGGAAATCGTCAAGGGCGTAGCCGACGGCTGCCTGCTGGGGCAGTGCGCCCTGGTCGGAGGCGAAACAGCGGAAATGCCGGACTTTTACAGCCCCGGCGAATACGATATGGCCGGTTTTGCCGTAGGCGTTGTGGATCAGTCCAAAATGATCGACGGCTCCCGGATCCAAAAGGGCGATGTGGTCATCGGCATCCCCTCCAGCGGATTTCACAGCAACGGCTATTCTCTTGTGAGAAAGGTCTTTTTTGAAAAAATGGGAGCCACCGTGGATACCTATGTGGATGAGCTGGGAGAAACCCTGGGAGAAGCCCTGCTGCGGCCTACGAAAATCTACACCGGCGTCTGCATGAAGGTGCTGGAAAAGGCTCAGGTAAACGGCATTGTCCATATTACCGGCGGCGGCTTTTTCGAAAACATCCCCCGCATCCTGCCCCAGGGCCTTGGCGTGGAAATTTCCCTGGGCAGCTGGCAGGTTCCCGCTCTGTTTAAATATGTAGCAAGCTGCGCCAATATCGAAGAAGAGGATCTGTTTGCCACCTTCAATATGGGCATCGGCTTGATCATGATCGTTTCCCGGGAAGAAACAGAGCTTGTGATGGAGCTGATCCGCCAGGGAGGCGAAACACCCTGCGTAATCGGCAAGGTTGTAGAGGGAAAAGGAGTCAGCTTATGTTAAACATTTCCGTTCTGGTTTCCGGAGGCGGCACCAATCTGCAGGCGATCATCGACGCCGTGGCGGACGGACGGATTCCCCGGGCAAGAATCGTTCAGGTTATTTCCAGCAATGCAAAAGCCTATTCTCTGGAAAGAGCAAAGGCAGGGGGTATTCCTGCCGGCGTTATCGGTAAGGAAAATTTTCCGGATCAGGCAAAACGGACCCAGGCTCTTATCAGGGCCCTTCAGGACTGCAATACGGATCTTGTGGTCCTGGCAGGCTATATGAGCGTTCTGGAGCCGGCTTTCATCGCTGCGTTTCGGGGCAGGATCATCAATATCCACCCCTCTTTGATCCCTAAATTCTGCGGAAAGGGCTTTTATGGAAAGCGGGTGCATCAGGCGGTATTGGACGCGGGAGAAACCGTTTCAGGAGCCACCGTTCACTATGTGGATGAAGGAGTGGATACCGGCCCGATCATTCTTCAGCGGCAGGTTGCCGTTTTACCGGAAGATACGGCGGACACGCTGGCGGCAAGGGTGCTGGAGGTAGAACACGAAATCCTCGTGGAGGCGATTATCAGCCTGGCGGAGGAAATAAACCGGGAAAAGGCTTCCCGGTCATAAAATATCCGGTTCAAAAACCTGGGAGTCATACAAAATGGATGTTTTGGTTAAGGAAAAAGGAGGCAAGCCATGGGCGGTTTATTCGGCGCAGTGTCAAAAAACGATTGTGTGATGGATCTGTTTTTCGGAACGGACTACCATTCCCACCTGGGAACGAAAACAGGAGGTATGTGCGTTTACGGACCATCGGGCTTTGACAGGGCCATTCACAGCATAGAGAATTCCCCCTTCCGGACAAAATTTGAAAAGGAAGCGGACACCATGAAAGGAAACATGGGTATCGGCAGCATCAGCGATACGGAACCCCAGCCGCTGACGGTTTACAGCCGGCAGGGTCATTTTTCCATCGGCACGGTGGGGGTCATCAACAATAAAACCCAGCTGGTTCAGGAGCTGATCCAGCATAAGGATACCCAGTTCATGTCCATGAGCGGGGGCGAGATCAACAACACCGAGCTTGTGGCGGCCCTGATTTCCACCGGAAAGGATCTGGTATCCGGCATCCGCTATGCTCAAAAACGCATAGAGGGCTCTCTGACCATGCTGGTACTGACGCCAAAGGCCCTGTATGCCGCCCGGGATTTCCGAGGCCGTACGCCTTTGATCATCGGGAAAAAAGCCGACGGCTATTGCGTCGCTTCCGAATCCTTTTCCTTTGTGAATCTGGGCTATAAATATGAAACGGAGCTGGGCGCAGGGGAAATCGTCAAAATCACAGACACCGGCTATGAAACCGTCGCGGAAAAACAGGAGGAAATGCGGATCTGTTCCTTCCTTTGGACTTATTTCGGTTATCCTACCTCCGTCTATGAGGGAGAAAATGTGGAAAATACCCGCTATCGAAACGGCGCCAGCATCGCCAACGCAGATAAGGACGATCCTGCCCTGGAAGAGGTGGATTATGTGGCGGGCGTTCCGGACAGCGGCGTGGCCCATGCCCTTGGCTATGCCCAGCAATCCCATATTCCCTATGCCCGTCCTCTGATCAAATACACCCCCACCTGGCCCAGAAGCTTTATGCCCCAAAACCAAAAGGCCCGCAATCTGATCGCTAAAATGAAACTGATTCCTGTCAATCAGATCATCGAGGGCAAAAAGTTCGTTTTGGTAGACGATTCTATCGTCAGAGGCACCCAGCTTTCAGAAACCCTGAAATACCTCAAGGAAAACGGGGCGGAAAAAATCCATGTCCGCTCCGCCTGCCCGCCGATCATGTACGGCTGTAAATTCCTGAACTTTTCCCGCTCCGTCAGCGATATGGATCTGATTACCAGAAGGGTCATCGCCGAGCTTGAGCCGGGAGAGGTCACCGAGGAAATCCTTCAGGAATATGTGGACAGCCATTCGGAGCGTCACCGGAGGATGGTGGAACGGATCCGGGAGCTTCTGGATTTTGACAGCCTGAAATATCAGGATCTGCACGAAGCCGTCAAGGCCATCGGCGTAGATCCCTGTTGTCTGTGTACTTATTGTTGGAATGGAAAGGAGTAATCTCATGAGAGCATTGATCAGCGTATCTGATAAAACCGGCGTGGTAGAGCTGGCAAAGGCTCTGGAGGAGCTTGGCTGCACAGTGATTTCCACAGGGGGGACCGCCAGGACTCTTTCGGAAAACGGCGTAAATGTGGTAGGGATTTCCGATGTAACAGGCTTTCCCGAATGCCTGGACGGACGGGTCAAAACCCTTCATCCCGCAGTTCACGGGGGCATTTTGGCTATGCGTGACAAAAAAGAGCACATGGATCAGCTAAAGGAGCTTGGCATTCAAACCATCGACATCGTTGCCATCAACCTTTATCCCTTCCGCCAGACCGTCTCCAAGCCCGGGGTCACAATGGAAGAGGCTATTGAAAACATCGACATCGGAGGCCCCACCATGCTTCGCTCTGCGGCGAAAAACCACAGGGATGTGGTGGTCCTGTGCGACCCGGCTGATTACGAGCCGGTTCTTTCCGAGCTGAAGGAAAAGGGAAGCGTTTCCTATGAAACCAAATACCGTCTGGCCCTTAAGGTCTTTCAGCATACGGCCGCTTACGACGCCTTGATCGCCGATTATCTGCGGGTCCAGGGAGGCTACGATCTGCCCGACAATCTTACCATGACCTTTGAAAAGGTGCAGGATCTGCGCTATGGGGAAAATCCTCATCAGAAGGCTTATTATTACAAAGAGCTTCTGGCGCCGGATTCCGCCCTGGTCAACGCCCGCCAGATCAACGGAAAAGAGCTTTCCTTCAACAATATCAACGACACCAACGCCGCCCTGTCCGCGGTAAGAGAATTTAAGGATCCCGCCATCGTGGCCGTCAAACACGCCAATCCCTGCGGCATCGGCGTGGCGGATAATTTATACGACGCATATAAAAAAGCCTATGACGCTGATCCCATTTCCATCTTCGGGGGTATCATCGCTTCCAACCGGGTTATCGACGGCGCCGTGGCAGCGGAGATCAACAAGATCTTTCTGGAAATCGTTATCGCGCCCGGTTTCTCTCCGGAAGCGCTGGAAATCCTCATGCTGAAAAAGAATCTGCGGCTTCTGAGCCTGCCCTCCATGATGAAGGACGCCCCCTGTCATAAGATGAAGGCCGCTTCCGGGCAGGCGCCCCAGGAGGCGGAAGAAAAAGAAAGCTCCCAGACGGAAAAGGGTATCTCTCTTGACGCCCTGGATCTGAAAAAGGTTTCCGGCGGGCTTTTGGTGCAGCAACTGGATCAAGAGCTGTATCAGGAGGAAGAACTGAAGGTGGTCACCAAACGCACCCCCACGCTGAAAGAATGGGAAGATCTGAAATTTGCCATGATCGCCGTCAAACACATCAAATCAAACGGCATCGTTTTGGCCAAGGATGAAAAAACCATCGGCATGGGCCCCGGTCAGACCAACCGGATCTGGGCGGTGGAACACGCCATCAAGCAGGCCACAGAAGATACAAAGGGCGCGGTCCTGGCCTCAGACGCTTTCTTCCCCTTTGACGACTGCGTTACAGCCGCCGCTGCCGCGGGCATTACCGCCATCATCCAGCCCGGCGGCTCCATCCGGGATGAGGATTCTATCCGAAAAGCCGACCAGTGCGGCATCGCTATGGTCTTTACCGGTATGCGCCATTTCAGACATTAATCCAGGAGTATTGAAATATGAAAAAGAATGTTTTAGTGGTAGGCGGCGGCGGAAGAGAACACGCCATCTGCTGGAAGCTTTCCCAAAGTCCCAAGGTAGGCCGGATCTACTGCCTTCCCGGTAACGCCGGGATCGCAAAAACGGCGCAGTGCGTTCCCATCAAAGCCGAGGATCTGGATGGTATCTGCCGTTTCGCAAAGGAAAATCCCGTTGATTTTGCCGTGATCGGCCCGGAAGTGCCTCTTTCCATGGGCATTGTGGACAGGCTGCAGGCCCTTGGGATCCCTGCCTTCGGCCCCAATCAAAAATGCGCCCGGCTGGAAGCCAGCAAAGCCTTTACCAAAGCCTTCCTGCTGCGTCATAACATCCCCACAGCGGGCTACCGGGAATTTACTGACAAGGAAGCGCTTCGCGACGCCATCGGCATTTTCGGCTTTCCTATGGTCATCAAGGCCGACGGGCTGGCTGCCGGTAAAGGGGTGGTCATCGCCCAAGACCGGGAGGAAGCGGAAAAAGCCATTGACGAAATGATGGGACAGAGAATTTTCGGAGATGCCGGCGACCGGGTCGTGGTAGAGGAATATCTTACCGGCATAGAAGCTTCCATGCTTTGCTTTGTAGATCAAAACACCATCGTGCCAATGGAATCCGCCCAGGACTATAAAAGGATTTTCGATGGAGACGAAGGCCCCAATACAGGCGGCATGGGCTCCTATTCTCCCAGCCTGGTCTTTACGCCCCAGCTGGAAGAGCAGATCCGAAGGGAGATTTTAGATCCCACGCTAAAGGGCTTTCAGGGGGATGGCCTGGATTTCAAGGGCGTTCTTTTTATCGGCCTGATGATTTCCAAGGACGGCCCCAAGGTAATCGAATTCAATAATCGTTTCGGCGATCCTGAGACCCAGTCGGTTCTTGCCCGGCTGGAAACGGATCTGTTCGACATTATGACGGCGGTTGTGGAAAACCGCCTGTCCCGGCAGGAAATCCGCTGGAGCGACCGGCGGGCCGTCTGCGTGGTTCTTGCCTCAGGCGGCTATCCCGGCAGCTATGAAAAGGGAAAGCCCATTTCCGGGCTGGCGGATGTAGAGCCTGACATCACGGTCTTTCATGCCGGTACCAGACTGGCGGAGGACGGCCTCACCGTCCTGACGGACGGAGGCAGAGTCCTGGGGGTGACCGCCACAGGGGCCACCCACCAGGAAGCAAGGGAAAAAGCCTTTGCCAACGCCAAACGCATTCACTTTGAGGGAATGCAGTACCGAAAGGATATCGGCCTGGTCCGGGGCCTTTAAAAAGCATCATATAAAATCCGTTAAAAAAGAGCATCCCCTTGGTTTTTTGCAACCTTTGGGATACTCTTTTTTGATTTCCCGCTGCTTTTATAAACAAAAGGGGGTTTTCTAGCACCACAGCAAAAGCCGGCTTCCCGCAGCCGGCTCCTCTTCCGGCTCAAGCGCATTGGCGGCCCGAATCTGCGCGGCAGGCGTCCGGTAGCGTTTACCGATATCCCAAACCCCTTCTCCTTCCTTTACTACATACAAGACCACCCGGGTCTCATTTTCATCGGCCACGGGCAGATCCTCAAACACGTCTGCAGAGCAGATAAAGCGCTGCGTTTCTCTTTCCCGGGCGCTTACATTCAGATCGATCCGGGCATAAAGCTCGATCTGATGATCGCTGACGATCTCACAGCCGATTTCCTTTACAAAAAAATCCGCCTGCATTTCCATTTCTTCTGTCAAACCGGGAAGCTCTGTCATGCCCCGGAAAGGAATTTCCCCCCTGTAGCTGCGAATCACCGGCTCTCCTGTTTCCCCCTGATTCATAAGGCCTTCCTTTTCTCCGCAGCGATAGATTACCTGAAACTCCAAAAGCCCTTCCATTATGCTCCCCTCCGCTCCGATTTCGCAGCCGGTTCCAAGGGCGTCTGCCGAAAGATACACGATCTGATCCAAAGGCTCTCCGCCGGAAGGGGCGATGTTGACGGTTTCTCTGACAGTCAGCTCAGTTTTGGCGCTGCCTGTTCTATAGCTCCAGGCAAGCTGATCATATTCCAGATCCAGGGCTTTTTGACTGTGATAAGCGTCCAGGGTCAAAAGAGCCGTCCTTTCACAATAGGTATCCACGGTGGTGGCGATGTCCGCGGTAATTTCAAACAGCGTCATATTTTCATCCCCGTCCTGCCTGGGTACGATCCGGATATCCTCCACCCGCATCCAGACGTCGGCCTGCTTTATCTCCTGGGCCGGCTCCAGACGGATAAACTGGGTAAAATCCACACGGCCCTGAAAAAACACCGGCGCCGGCTGGGCTTCGTCGCTGAGGTACAAGATATGATAGTAAAGGGCGCCGTTTAAAATCAGCTTATCCGATGAAAGCTGCCGGTAGGTTTCCCCTGCCCATCCATCATATTTCAAAATTTTTCCGATCTCCGGCATTCCCTCCCGGATCGCCGCTTCCTCCTTTACCTGGATCAGATCCTGTTTTTGCTGATCCAGATCGGTATATGTTACGGTTTTCGTCAAAAGCTCCAGGGGTTCATCCTGAAAGCCTTCAAACAGGGTTTTTTCACAGGACAGATATTCCCTTGCACTCAGAGCCAAAATCGCCTTGACCCGGAGCTTTCTTTCATTGATAAGGCTGCAGGTAAGTTGGGCCAGGCTGACCGACAGAAAAAGCTGCCCCGTTTGCTCTTCCTCCAGCGCCTCCTCATGATGAAAGGGCGTACGCACCTCCATTCGCTCCAGCGGCGCCGGATCTTCTCCGGAAGAAGAGGGCACATATAAGATATCCAGGGAAATCTCTCCCTTCACCCGTAAAACCCCTCCGGCCTGTTCCTTTTCTCCAAGCCTCGCTCTGCCGTCTGCGCAGACGATCCTCTCCACGTCCGGCTTGCTGTCGGGAACCAGAAAATCCTCTTCTATGAAAATCTGCTGCTGTGGCTTTTCCCTGCAATCGGTAAGCCTGCATACTTTTCTGATCATATCCGCCGCCATAAAACCTTACCTCCCTTTTAACGCAAAAACTGATTCCAAGACAGTATATGGGGACAAAAAGAAAAAAGAACCGTCTTTTGCCTTCCCGGCCTTTTCCAGACGGTTCTGTTCTTTTTTCTTTTTATGGGCTTGTTTTTTATGGCAGCCTTTCAAAGGGATTTTTGTGTGAAAAGCCTTTTCCCTCTGAAGCTTTTTCTGCTCTTTTAAAACAGCCGGAGAGAAGCCTTACATTTCGATGATCATGGCCGTTCCCATACCGCCGCCGATACACAGGGTCGCCAGTCCCCTTTTGGCGTTTCTCTTTTTCATTTCATAAATCAGAGAACACAGGATCCTGCCGCCGGAAGCGCCAATAGGATGACCCAGGGCGATAGCGCCGCCGTTTACGTTGGTTTTTTCCGGATCCAGCCCCAGCTCTCTGCCTACGACGATGCACTGGGATGCAAAGGCTTCGTTTGCCTCAAACAGGTCGATGTCGTCAACAGTCAGACCGGCCTTTTCCAGGGCCTTCCTGGAAGCGGGAATGGGGCCCACACCCATGATGGCAGGATCCACGCCGGCGGAGGCATAGGATTTAATGGTGCAAAGAGGTGTAATGCCCAGCTGATCCGCTTTTTCCTTTGACATGACCACAAAGGCAGCCGCGCCGTCATTGATGCCGGAAGCATTGGCGGCGGTTACGCCCCCCTCCTTGATAAACGCGGGCTTAAGCTTGGAAACCTTTTCCATGGTAGTTCCGAACTTGGGAAATTCATCTGTATCAAAAACGATGGGATCTCCTTTTTTCTGCGGAACCTCTACCGGAACGATCTCGTCCTTGAATCGGCCGGATTTAACGGCGGCTTCCGCTCTTTGCTGGGATCTGACGGAAAATTCATCCATTTCCTCTCTGGATACGCCATACTGTTTCGCCACGTTTTCAGCGGTCACGCCCATATGATACTGATGGAAAGCATCGCTGAGACCATCCTTGATCATCATATCCACAACCTTCACATCGTTCATTCTGGCGCCCCATCTCTGGTTGGGCAGGGTATAGGGACTCATGCTCATGCTTTCCGTTCCCCCCGCCACTACGATATCCGCGTCTCCCGCCTTGATCAGCTGCGCCGCCAGGCTGACGGTTCTAAGACCTGAGCCGCACACCTTATTTACCGTCATAGCCGGTACTTCCTGAGGGATCCCTGCGTTGATCAATACCTGCCTTGCTACATTCTGGCCAAGGCCGCCCTGCAAAACGCAGCCAAAGACCAGCTCGTCCACATCCTCGCCTTTGATGCCGGCTCTTTCCAGAGCGCTTCTCACAACCACTTCGCCCAGCTTCACCGCCGAAACGTTTTTCAGAGTGCCGCCGAAGCTCCCTACCGGCGTTCTTACAGCGCTTGCGATTACCACTTCTCTCATTTCTGCTCTCCTTTTCTGTTTCCTGATATTTTCTGCAAAGGCCCTTTTTCCGTATTGCAAAGGTTTTCTGCCTTTTTCCAACTTTGTTTAAATTTTAACTATTAAACAGGGGAAAAGCAAGTGCTTTTTTCCTTTAAACCTGGTTCTCCCGGAAATTTATTTTACCAGCTTGGAAATCTGTTTGAATTCCTCAGCCTTGCACCAGCCCAAAAGCTCAAAGAGGATCGATTCGTAGGTGGTGATGACTGCTCCCGCCTCGCCCATTCTCTTCAGGGCCACGTCTCTGTCAAAGGCGCTTCTGGAGCTGACGCAGTCCGCCGCCACATAAACGGTATAGCCCTCCTCTAAAAGATCCAAAACCGTCTGCTGTTCGCACACATGGGCTTCGATTCCCACCACCACAGCCGTATTTCTCCGGCGTTTTTTGAATTCCGTAACAAAGTTTTCATCGCCCCAGGCGCTGAAGGTAAGCTTATCGATATAAACCGCTTCTTCTCCCGCCGCCTGGCGGATCTCTTCAATGGTTTCTCCCAGGCCCTTGGTATACTGCTGGGTAAAAAGCACCGGCAGACTTAGAATTCCAAAGCCCCGTACCAGCCGCTCCGTTTTCTGGATCAGGCTTTCCTTTTCATACATGGCGGGCACCAGCTTTTCCTGATAATCGATCGCTACCAGGATACAATCGTCCCGTGTGAGTCTTTTTGCCATTTCTTCCTCCTTTTTATTACTGCTTTTGTCTGCAATAGTATCCTTATATCCCTGATCCGGGCTCGTTTACAGCTCAAGCCGCCAGTCTTTCAGCTCCTCCAGGGTTTCCCTGCTGGTCAGATCAAAGGCCATAGGCGTAATGGAAATATGTTTCGCCCGGATCGCCTCCACATCCACATCCTCAGGCTGCCTTGTTCGGATCAGATTTCCGCCATACCAGTAATATTCCTGGCCGAAGGGAGATTTCGCTATTTCGAAAAGCTCGTCATACTGCATCACGCCCTGCCGGGTCAGCCTGACGCCGGCGATTTCCTCTGGAGGTAAATTGGGAATATTGATGTTCAGCATGATCCCTTCCTTAAGGCCCTTTTCCATGATCTGCTTTCCCGCAAGAACGGCGATGTTTCCCGCCGGCTCAAACCATCCCGGCTCGTGGCTGCAAATGGAAACCGCCACTGCGGGCTTGCCGCAGAATACCCCTTCCGCCGCGCCGCCTACGGTCCCGGAATAAAAAGCATCGTTTCCCAGATTCGCGCCGTGATTGATTCCGGAAAACACCATGTGGATACCCCCCTGAGGCGCCAGCCGTCTCACACCCAGCTTAACGCAGTCCGCCGGGGTTCCGGTAATGCTCCAGGCCCGCTTCGCAAAGGGCACCTGGCGCTCCTTGACCATAATCGGCGTATGCATGGTAATGCCGTGGCCGCAGGCGCTTTTCTGGGTATCCGGTGCACATACGTAAACCTCTCCCAGCTGGGAAAGAGCCTTTACCAGAGTCTGTATCCCCTGAGCGCCAATACCATCGTCATTGGTTACTAATATATTCATGTTCGCGTCACCTTCTTTATTCTTTTTTCCAGCTTTACCCGGGAAATCCAGATCTGGGTCCCGCAGGTAAGGCATTTCATCCGAAAATCCATGCCTGTCCGGACGATTTCAAAGGTATTTCCCCCGCAGGGATGGGCTTTTTTCAGCTCCAGAATATCCCCTTCCTTTAAATCCATCGCCATGATTCATCATCCTTTCCAAAGCAGGAATATGGGATTGTTTTCGTAAAGATACGGTGTGAGAACGGCGTTTTCATAGGCCTCCTGTATCAGCTTCTGGTCGGAAACCGCAAGAACCGGTACCAGCAGCATCAGCAAAAGAAAAATGATGATGGCCCCCTTCAGGGCGCCCATTCCCATACCTAAAAAAGCGTTCACCGTACTGATGACCGGCGCCTTTCCCGCCGTGTCGAATATCTTGATCAGAAAATTCGTAAGGATCTTTGCCAACAGAACGACCACCAGAAACGCCAGAATGCTCAGGCACAGGCCGGAAAGACTCTGGGCGATAGGCAGGGCCGTCTGTTCTCCCGCCTGGGCCAGCATCCCGGAAAGCGCATCCATCAGCCTTCCCGGAATACTCATGATCCCGCTGTCCCCGATGGCATCCACCAGGCTTTCCGCCGTATCAGAGGAGGCGGTCAGCTCCAGGATTTTTTTCTGGATCAAAAGGGTAAAATCGCTTGTCAGCTCCAAATGCTCGTCCATAAAATCCCGCACCGGCCTCCAGGCGTACCAGGCAAAGCACAGGGAAAAAATCCAGCCTGCCAGATAAACAAAATTTTTCAGAAAGCCTTTTTCGTATCCTCTCCATAAAAAAAACACAAAAATAGCGATTATGATGGCGTCGATCCACATGTGAAAGCCTCCCAAATATAACTATATTAACAATACGGATCGTGAAAATCCATGCGTTTGCGGCCAATGGGCAGATAAGGGGACAACCCGTCCCGGGGATTTACCGCAGGGAAAGACCGTTTGCGATCCGGGCAAATTCCTCCAGGCTCAGGGTTTCCGCCCTGCGTCCCGGATCAATGTCCTTTGAAAGCAAAAATTCCCGCATTTCTTCCTTGCCAAGCTGTTCAAGGCCGGAAAGGGCGTTTAAAAGGGTTTTTCTTCTCTGGCTGAAGCCTGCTCTGACCACTTTGAAAAACATGGCTTCATCTGTCAGCGAAACCGGTTTTTCTTCCCGTATATCAAGGCGCAGCACGGTGGAGTCCACCTTGGGAACGGGAACAAAAGCTTCCCTGGAAACCTGCAGAATCTCCCTTACCTGGCAATAATACTGTACCGCCACGGAAATCGCGCCGAAGGTCCGGCTTCCCGGCGCCGCCATCAGCCTTTGCGCTACCTCCCTTTGCATCATGACCGTGATGCTTTTGGCCCGGACGCCCTCCTCCAAAAGCTTCATGATGATCGGCGTGGTGATATAATAAGGCAGATTTCCTACGATTTTCAGATTTTCCAGCTGGGGATGGGTTTCCAGAAGCAGGCTGTGGAGCTGATCGATCTGGGTTTTCAAAATATCCTGGTGAAGGATCCTCACATTGTCAAAGCCCTCTACCGCTTTTTTCAGCATGGGAATCAGGGATCCGTCGATTTCCACCGCCGTCACATAGCCCGCCCGCCGGGCCAGCTCACAGGTTAGAACGCCGATACCGGGGCCGATTTCTACTACATGATCCTTTTCCGTCAGACAGGCGCCTTCCCCGATTTCCTGGATCACCCCCTGGTCGGCCAGAAAGTTTTGTCCCAGTTTTTTCGAAAAGCCTGCATGATGCCGGCTCATGGTCTTTATGATCTGGGTTTTACCGTCATTGTTGCCTTTCATTTGTCCGCCTCTTTTTCATCCGTTTTATTCAGGGCTTTCCCCTCTTTCGGCTCCTTTGGCGCCTTCAGCTTTTGCAGCCCCTCCTGCCATTCCCGGCGGGTAATGCCATAATGATTCAGCCTTTTTAAAAAAGTCTTTGCGTTTCCATAGCCTATGCCCAGGACTGCGCCCAGCTTGTCCCTTTTTTCTGAAGCTGCCGGTGTGCCCAAAAGACCCTCCGCCGCCAGATCCTTCATAGAAAAAACCGGGGGCCTGTTTTCCTCCCGCAGCCCGCATCTGGCGCCTTCCAGGGCTTTCCGGATAGCCTGGGCAGAAGCGTTTTCCACGCCGATATCTCCTTTTTTCATGCCTTCTTCCCGGGAAATAAAGGCGTGCTTTGCCATGGGATAACGCTTTGCAAGACGGGCTCTGATTTTTTCTCCTGCGTAATCAGGGTCTGTCAGGATAATAATACCCTGTTTTTCATAAGCCTTATCTATACGGGAAAAAATTTCCCTGCTGGTGCCAAAGCCGCTGAGCAGGATGGTTTCACATTCCACCGCTTTTTTTACGGCATCCTCGTCTCCTCTTCCCTCCACTACGATGATTTCATAAATCATCTTTCCTCTGCCCCGCTTTCCGCTTCTCCGCCGGCTTCCTGCTGCGAAGCGTTTCCCTCTCCGGCTTCTTTTTCGTCTGCCGGCGCTTCTTCATCGGAAGCACCGCCCTCATTTTCCTGTATGGCGCTTTCCGTGGTATCTTTGGGTTCCTGCTGAGGAAGGGTATCCGGAACGACGATTTCCTTTTCCTGCAATACGTCTTCGGAGGCGTTTTCCTCTTCCTCCTCCAGAATGTACAGGATCTCTCCCGGCTTTACCATTTTAAACAGGTCTCTTGCGGTCTGTTCGATATATTCATCCGAAGAAATGTACTGCTGCATTCTTTCCAGCTTTTCCACTTCTTCTGTTTTGGCCTGATAGTTTTGCTCGGTTTCTTTTTGCTGCTGCTTTAAAGAAAGAATATCAAAAATGCCCATAAAAACGATAATGACCAAAATCACGCAAAAAGCCAGCGCCATCCATCTGCCCGCCTTGCCCGGCGTCAGTAAAAGGCCGATGCTTTTGCCGTTTCTTCTTCGCAGCACCATCTTTTTTCCCTGGGGCCTGGCCTTTCCCTCCGGCAGTTTTTTTCCTTTCTTTTCTGTTTTTCCTATCGGTTTTTTTGCCATTTTTATTCCTTCTCTTCCTGGTTATCTAGCTGATTATACCATGAAGAGAAGTCAATCACAACACCGCTCTGGAAACCGGATACCCAAGTAAAAACCCGGCCGCCGTGTACCAGCCGATCTCGCCAAAGGCTGTCAATTCAAGGATCCATCCTGTCAAAAGCCCCGCAAACACAAAAAATGCCAGCTCCTGGCAGAAGGCAATCTTAAGAGAAACGTCATATTTTTCCAGATACCGGCGTAAAAGGCCATACAGAAAAAAAAGAGCCGTTCCCAGATAAAACATCGTGCAAAACTGATAAAACTGTTCCTGGATCAGCTCTGTCATCGGAACATTTTCCCAAGAAGGCTCTGCTGTGTTTTTTCGCCTTTATCGGTAAAGTTTAAGCAATAGATCAAGCCGGTCACCGCCACCTCTCCCGCTTCTACATCCAGCTTCTGCACTTTCAGCTCCCGCCCCTTTACCAAAAGCCCTCCCCTTTCCGTATTCATCTGCACCTGTTCCTCCGAAAAGGATTGAATTTCCCGCACACCTGTCAGCGTCAGCCTTTCCCGGTTTTCCAAAACCAATGACTGCCGGCCCTTGGAAAGATGATTTTCTTCCATGGATCCCGCCTCCTTCCTTTCATAAAAAATATGCACAGGATCCTTTCCTATGCATATTTCTCTCTGCCCTGCAGGAGGCCTTTATGCTTTTACGGCAAAAGCAGCCGCCGTTTTTGCTCATCCGTCCCGGCTTCACGCCGGCCCTGCCGCCTGATCGATGGGAAGGGTAACGATGACCGTCGTACCCCGGCCCTCCTTGCTTTCGATCACGATGCTGCCCTCATGCTCCTCGATGATCTGCTTGGCGATGGAAAGCCCCAGCCCGGTTCCTCCCATAGAGCGGGATCTGGCCTTATCCACCCGATAAAACCGTTCAAACAGACGGGGAAGCTCCTTTTCGGAAATGCCGATGCCGTTATCCATGACGATGATCTGGACCTGGGTCCTTTTGGGCACGATATCGATATCGATCCTTCCGTTTTCCTCGGTGTATTTAATCGCGTTGATCAGAAGATTCATCAGCGCCTGTTCGATTTTATCGCTGTCCACAAAGACCATCACCTGCGCCTCGGAAGGAAACAGCCGGTTTAAATGCTGATTCTTCTGAATCGCATTGATTTCGATTTTCATAACGACATTTTCCACGATCTTGACCAGATCCTGCCTGGTCTTATTCCAGGTTTCTCTTTGGTATTCCAGCCGGGACAGCTGCAAAAGATCCTTGACGATCCGGCTCATCCGTTCCGCTTCGCTGTCGATGACCTTTAAAAACTGATGGGTGATCTCACTGGGCCCCAGAAGCTCTTCCGAATCCAGGATCGTTTCCGTATAGCTTTTTATGGTAGTCAGGGGGGTATTCAGCTCATGAGACACATTGGCCACAAAATCCCTTTGCATGCTTTCCAGCTTCTGACGCTGGGTAATATCCTGAACGATCAGCACCACCCCGATTTCCGAGGCGAGCTGCTGGCGGAAAACCGCATGCCGCGCGTAAAAAATCGAGCCCTCCCATTCGAAAATTTCAGAGCCCTCCCATTGATCCTGGGGTTTTTTGCGGATCCGGTCGGTGGTCAGATCCGGGCAAAACCGTTCGATCAGCTTATTGTAGGATTGGTTTTCCGTTTCTTCCTGGGTAAGGCGCAGCATCTGCATGGCGGCGGGATTTACATGAATGATCTTGCCGGACATATCCGCCGCGATCAATCCGTCGGCCATGGTGCGCAAAATAATTTCGAACTTGTTTTTTTCCTCGGAAATTTCAAGAAGGGTACCGGCAAGACGGGTACCCATGATATTAAACATTTCTCCCAGTCTTCCGATTTCATCGTGGGATTTGATTTCCACCTGGCTGCTGAAATCCCCCTGGGACATGGCCACGGCCTTTTCCGTTACCTCGTTGATGGGCCGGATGATGCTTCTTGACACGATACTGCCCAGCACCACCGTTACAAGAAGGGCTACCGCCATAGCCTGGATCAGGATCAGCTTGGCCTGATCCATGGTTTGATACAGGCTGGAAAGATCCGCCCGCATATATAAAACCCCGATGACCTTTTCCCCGTTCTGGATGGGAAAAACCATGTTTTTCACGGGAATCTTCTGGGTATCGATCATACCGTCCGATTCTGTTACCCGGCCTTCCATACCCTTCAAAATCAAAGCCTCATCCAGATTCCCCACCGCCGAGCGGTCTGTCAGTCCGGAATTGCTGGAGGCCACGATCTGAAGGCTGGTATCGATGACGAAAATTTCTTCCTGAATGGAGGAATGCCACATGTCGATGGCGCTTTGAATCTGACTTTTATGCTCTGATAAGGGCACATAGGTGCCAAAACGCTCCAGCGCACCTTCATCTACACTTTTTGTCAGGTTGTCCCGTATGGTGTTCATATGATAGGCTTCCAGCTGCTGCATAAGAAACACCCCAACGATGGTCAGGGCGATAAAAACCATAAGGAAAAACGTAACCGTGATTTTCCAGCCAATGCTGGATTTTTTCCGGGATCTGAACATGAATTAAGGCCTCCTGAAGAAATAGCCGATCCCTCTTTTTGTCATGATGTACTTCGGGTCTCCAGGATCATCCTCTACTTTTTCCCGCAATCTTCTCACCGTCACGTCAACGGTCCGGATATCTCCGTAATATTCATAGCCCCAGACCTCCTCCAGAAGCTGTTCTCTGGAAAAGACCTGATTTTCCTGTTCCGCCAGATATTTCAAAAGCTCGAATTCTCTCAGGGTCAGCTCCAGCACCCGTTCATCCTTTCTGACCTCGTATTTGGTCATATCGATGGTCAGATTGCCATAGGTGGAAATTTTTCCATGATGCTCCTTGCTGGCCTCGGCTTCTCCCATCATAAAGCTGGTCCTGCGGATATTGGCCTTGATTCTGGCGATCAGCTCTCTCATGCCAAAGGGCTTTGTGATATAATCGTCCGCTCCCAGCTCAAGACCCAGGATCTTGTCCACTTCTTCTTCCTTTGCCGTCAGCATGATGATCGGTACATTATTTGATTCCCGGATTTTTTTGCAAACCTGAAATCCATCCATTACCGGCAGCATAATATCCAAAAGCACCAGATCCGGATTGACGGTAAGCGCCTTGTTCAGTCCTTCCTCTCCGTCATAGGCGGTTTCGATCTCGTAGCCTTCTTTTGTCAGATTAAATTTGATAATATCGGATATGGATTTTTCATCTTCTATAATCAGTACTTTTTTCGCCTTCATGGCATGAAGCACCTCCTTATTCTCATAATCCCACATCATTTTACCACAAAAGCCACTTTCAGAAAACCGAAAAAAAATCTTCCCTGTCGGAAAAAAAGATTTCTACAATATATTGTAGATTTTTTTTGACCGGCGCTTTTTTCCACTATCTGTTCGCCGCCGGCCTTTTTCCTCTAATTTGTTTCCCCCCGGTTTTTTTGGTATAATAAATGTCCATGAACACGAAGCAGGAGGGGAAACGATGAGATTTTACCAAAGCAAAACGGATTTATACCTGGAAAACACCGCCATCGAAAACCTGTTTATCTATGAATATATGATCCCGGCCAAAGGAGACGATGTAAAGATCTACCTGCTTGCCCGCATGTACGCCCAGCGGGACGAGCCGGTTTCTAACGACGAGCTTGCCAAGGAGCTTGGCCTTTCTCTGGGAGATGTGCTCAACGCCTGGGATTACTGGGAATCAAAAAAGGTCATTATCAAACGCTTCCACTCCAAAAGTAAAAAAGACTTCGATATCGAATTCGTTTCTCTGAAAAACCTCATGTTCGGCTCCGGCCGCTCTCCTGCGGAAAAAGGGGAACTGAAAAAGCTTAATGCCTCCTCTGCCTCTCCCGCTCTCTTAAATCTGCTCTCCCAGCTGGAACAGCTTTCCGGCCGCACCCTCAGCGGAAAGGAATTTCATGATGTAAAGCTTTGGACAGAGGACTGGGGCATGGAGCCGGAAGTGATCCTTCAGGCCTGCCGCCAGTGTGATAAAAACAAAAAAAGAGGCGATCACGCCTATTTGAGCGCCATTGTCCGAAGCTGGTACGAAAAAGGGTTGTTTGATCTGAATACGCTGGAAAGCTATCTGGAAGAAAACGATAAACGCCATAATCTTTATAAACGGATCTTCCGGGCGCTGGGCTTTCGAGGCAGGTATCCCTCTGAGGAGGAAGCCCGGATCATGGATATCTGGTTTGACGAATATCTGTTTGATATTTCCACGATCCTGGATGCCTGCAAAAAAACCGCCGGTATTTCCAGCCCCAGCATCAGCTATATCCACGCCGTTTTAAAATCCTGGTATGAGGAAGGGAAGGCTCCCTCCGGCAAGGGTCCGGCAGGCTCTGCCAAAAAACGCCAGCTTTCCGATATTATGAGATCCTACGAGTCCCTGCGGGAGGAAAACAAAAAAAAGCATCAGCAGAGGCTGAAGGACATCTACCACGCTTTCCCCAGGATCAGCGAAATCGATCTGGATATCAAGGAGCTCAATCCCAAAATGTTGCAAATGCTTTTAGGCGGCCAAAGCAGAACCTCTACCTACCGTACGATGGAACGGGAGCTGGCGGATCTGCGAAAGGAAAAAATCCACATCCTTACGGCCAACGGATATCCCGAAGATTACCTGGATCCCATTTATGCCTGTAAAAAATGCAAAGACACCGGATTTTTAGACAATGGAGAAAAATGCGTGTGCTTTTTGGAAAAAATGAACGCCGGTCAGTGATACAAAGCTGCCGGCGTCTTTTCTTTTATTTTCAAATTTCAAAAACCCTTTCCCGAACAATGGTCTGGCTTCTGTCCGGTCCTACGGAAATGATTTTAACGGCCACTCCCGTGATTTCTTCGATGGCCTGCACATACGCCTTCGCCTGGGAAGGAAGCTCCTCATAAGTCTTACAGCCTGAAATATCCTCCTGCCATCCCGGCAGCTCCCGATAGACGGGCCTGCATTTTTCCAGGGTCTTCAGGCTGGCGGGAAAGTGCTCTATAACCTGATCTCCCAGCTTGTACGCCTCGCAGAGCTTGATGGTTTCAAAGCCGGTCAAAACGTCTGTGAGCATCAGCGACAAACCGGTCACCCCGCTGATTCTTGCGCCATAACGAACCACTACCCCGTCAAACCAGCCGCATCTCCTGGGACGGCCTGTGGTGGTCCCGAATTCGTGCCCCGCAGCCCGGATCCGGTCTCCCGTTTCATTATCCTCCTCTGTTACAAAGGGGCCTTTTCCTACCCGGGTGGTATAGGCCTTTGTAATACCGATCACTTCATGGATTCCAAAGGGCCCGATCCCAACGCCGGTCAAAAATCCTCCCGCCGTGGGATGAGAGCTGGTCACATATGGATAGGTGCCAAGATCCACATCCAGAAGGGAGCCCTGAGCGCCTTCAAACAACACCTTTTTCCCTTCTCTGAGAGCCTGATCCACCATAAGGGAGGTATCCGCTACATAGGGACGGATCAGCCTGGCATATTGCTCATAGCTTTCCAGGATCCCCTCCGCCTCTAAAGGCTCGCCGCCGTAAACCGAAACGATCAAACGGTTTTTCTCCCGGATCAGTCCTTCAAGCCGCCGGGAAAAATCTTCCTCCAGCATATCGCAGATCCGAAGGCCGCACCGTTCGATTTTATCCATATAGCAGGGACCGATCCCTTTTTTTGTCGTGCCGATGCTTTCCTCTCCTCTGGCCTTTTCCGAAAGCGCATCGATCACCTTATGATAAGGAAACACGATATGGGCCCTGTCGCTGA
The DNA here is from genome assembly GCA_944386095.1 of uncultured Clostridia bacterium. GTDB lineage: Bacteria > Bacillota > Clostridia > Peptostreptococcales > Anaerovoracaceae > CALWZU01. The sequence continues at coordinate 37,498 of CALWZU010000001.1, forward strand.
CAAAAAGCCGGCCGTCGGTTTGGATCCCCTGCTCCTCCAGCATGGCCACCTCCTGAAAGAGCCCTTCCGGGTCCACTACCACGCCGTTTCCGATCACATTGACCGTATCCGGATACAAAATCCCTGAAGGAATCAGATGCAACGCATATTTTTTCCCGTTGGCTACCACGGTATGACCGGCATTATTGCCCCCTTGCCCCCGAACCACCATATCCGCTCTGCTGGCAAGATAATCGATCATTTTTCCTTTTCCTTCGTCTCCCCATTGTGTGCCTACAATGACTAAGCCTGACATAATTTCCCTTCTCTCTTTTCTTTTGACTTCTTCTACACCTTACGCCTTACTTTTTTGCTTCTCTTATTTCTCTTCATTTCATTTTACGGGACAGCCCTTCATGAGGGAATACGCCTTTTCCAGAAAGCTTTTTTATCCTCTAGGCCTGCATATAGCTCTTGTCTCCGAATTTTGTATATTGACCCAGCCAGGTCAAAACCACCTCTCCGGTCGCTCCGTTTCTGTGCTTGGCCAAAATCACATCGCATTCGTTGGGTCTTTGGGTCTCTTCTTTGGTATAATACTCATCCCTGTATAGGAAAATAACCAGATCTGCGTCCTGTTCAATAGAGCCCGACTCTCTCAGATCCGATAAAATCGGCTTTTTTTTGTCTCCCTGTCTGGCCTCCGTCGCGCGGGAAAGCTGGGAAAGAACGATAATGGGACATTCCATTTCCCTGGCAAGCTGCTTAAGAAACCGGGTCAGAGCCGAAATTTCCAGCTGCCGGCTTTCCGCTCTGCCTTCAAAGCTCATCAGCTGTAAATAATCCACAAGGATCAGATCCAGCCCCTTTTCCATTTTGATCCGCCTGCACTTATTGCGCATTTCTATAGCGGTGATCCCCGGGGTATCATCGATCATAATATCCGCCTGCTCCAAACGGACGACCGCTTCCGACAGCTTGGACCAGTCCTCATCCTCCAGGCTTCCTTCCCGCATTTTTTGGATTTCCACCAGAGCCTCTGTGCTGAGGATCCTTTCTGTCAGCTGCTCCTGGGACATTTCCAGGCTGAAGATCAAAACCTTTGCCCCCGCCTTCATCGCAGCGTTTCTGGCGATGTTTAAAGCCAAGGCGGTTTTTCCCATAGAAGGTCTTGCCGCCAGAATAATCAGATCGGATTTCTGAAGGCCTGAGGTCATTTTGTCCAGATCCCGAAAGCCGGTGGTCAGCCCCCGCAGCTCGCCCTTTTTCTGGGCCAAAAGCTGAAGCATATCCAAATTTTTAGCTAAAACCTCCCGAATCTGGGAAACGGTTTTTTTCTGCCGCTTCTGGGAAATCTCAAAAACCCGCTGCTCCGCATCCTCCAATACCTGAGCTGCGGTTTTATCTGCCGCGAAGCCTTCCTCCATGATTTCCGACGAAGCCCGGATCAGCTTTCGCAGGATGGATTTTTCCTCAACGATCCTGGCATATTGCATAACGTTGGCGGTAGAGGGCACTTCTGCGGACAACAGCCCAAGATAAGCCCTTCCCCCTGCCATATCCAGGTTTTTCCTGCGTTTTAATTCTTCTGCTACCGTCAAAATATCCACCGGCTCGTTTTTCCGATAAAGGCTCACAATGGCGTCGTAAATTTCCCTGTGAGCCTCTTTATAGAAATCCTCCGGCCGGAGAATATCCGTCACCTCAAGGAGCGCGTCCTGGTCAATCAGCGCCGCTCCCAAAACCGAGCGTTCCGCTTCGTCGTTTTGGGGCGGAATTCTTTCCGTGGCTGCTTTCATGACATTTCCTCCCATTCTATTTACAGAAACTGTTTTTCAAGCCGGTTCTTTAAAGAGCCTTCACGTTTACCTTCAGCTTTACGGCCACCTCATGATACAGCTTCGCTTCGATTTCATAAGAACCGGTCTGTTTGATCGGACCGTCTAGATCGATCTTTTTCTTATCGATTTCCACGCCATGCTGCGCCTTTAATGCGTCGGAAATATCCTTGGCTGTGATGGAGCCGAAAATCCTGCCTCCCTCTCCTGCCTTTGTAACCACTTCCGTTTCCAGCTTTTCCAGCTTCGCCTTCAGAGCCTCTGCGCTGGCTTTATCGGTAGCTCTTCTTTCCGCCTCCGCCGCCTTCTGCTTTTCCAGCTCTTTTAAATTAGCGGCAGTGGCTTCCATTACGATGCCCTTGGGAATCAGAAAATTCCTGGCATAGCCGTCGCTGACCTGGATGGTATCCCCTTTTTTTCCTACGTTTTTCGTATCCTTTAAAACAATGACCTTCATTCTCTTTTTCCTTCCTTTTCTTCGATTTCTTCAGCCACAATGGCCTTCACCTGGCGGACCGCTTCTTCCACAGGCATTCTGACCTGGGCGCCCGCCATGTTCAAATGACCGCCGCCGCCTATTTTTTCCATCATCACCTGCACATTGATCTCTCCCAGAGACCTGGCGCTGATGACAGTCCTTCCTCCTCCGTCGCCGCCGCATACGATCGCAGCCCGCATTCCTTTGATCTCCAGCATTTCATCCGCTGCAAGAGCCGTTACAAGCCCGATATTGGCATCCGCCTCATCACACCGGGAAACAGCGATCCTGCCCGGCAGGATTTCCGCATCTACGATCGCTTTGGCCTTTCTCCTGAACAGGGTCTGGTCCACCTGGAAAAACTGCCGCACAACCCCCGGATCGGTTCCCACTCTTCTCAGATAGGAAGCCGCCTCAAAGGTTCTGACCCCGCATTTTGTGGAAAAATGCTTGGTATCAAGGGTAATGCCCGCCAGCAGGGCTTCCGCATCCACCTTGCTGATCAGGGTTTTTTCTCCGGTATATTGCAGAATCTCCGTTACCAGCTCGCAGGCGGAAGAGGCATAAGGCTCCATATACGCCAGGGTGGTATTTTCTATCATCCTTTCCATTCTTCTGTGATGATCGATCAGAACGACCTTTTCCACCCGGGACAAAAGCTCCGGACATTCCACGTATTCTGCGCTGTGGGTATCCACTACCACCAGGAGGGTTTCCTTGTCTACTACGGAAAGGGCCGTCTCCGAATCGAAAATCGTATAGCCCTTGTTTTTCATGGCATAATCATATAAAGCCTGAAGGGATTCCCCAACAAAATCGATGACGATCCCCACCTGCTTGCCCCTGTCCTTTGCCATGGCATATATGCCGACAGCAGCGCCGAAGGCGTCCATATCAGGATTTTTATGACCCATGATCATCACGCTTGAGGCCTGATCCATCAGCTGCCGGATCGCATGGGACATAATCCGGGATTTACCCTTATTGCGTTTTTCCACCGCCTGCATCCGGCCGCCGTAATAGCTGATTTTGGACAGGCGCTTTACCACAGCCTGATCGCCGCCTCTGCCAAGGGCCAGATCCAAGGCCGCTTCCGCATATTCGTCGTTTTGCATCAGGTTCTTTCCGCCGGTTCCCACGCCCATGCTCAGGGAAATCGGAAAATCCGCTTCCGTTTCGATTTCCCGGATTTCATCCAAAATGGAAAACTTTCCTTCTTCCAGCTTTTCCAGCTGCTTATTGTCTACGATGATGATGTATTTATCATCATCGTACTTGATCACCGCGCCAAAATTTTTCTGGCCGAACTGACGGATCTTCACCTCGATCTGTGAGGAAATGATCGCCCTTCTTTCTTCGGAAGATTTTGCCAGCAGCTCCTCGTAATTATCCACATCCACATAGATAAAGCAGGGTTTTTCGTCCCGGTACATCTCCTTCAGCTCTTCAAAGCCCGTAACATCGATCCAGTAAACCACGATCATTTCACTGTCGCCGCTGTCCTCGCTTACATCGCTGTGCACCAGCTTGAACCGGCGATCGTTAAGGGAAACGATCAGAGGCTTATCCTTATGATGAAAAAGCTGCTCCATTTTGATCCCCGGTACCAGCTGCTTCAGATGGGCCTCGATCAGATCCGTCTGAGAAAACAGCTCTCCGAAATTTTTGTTATACCAGGTGATGCTTCCTTTTTTCTGCAAGATGCAAATGGGAATCGGATTGGTGACGATGTTTTTCTTAACGGTCATATCCATGCCGCTGGTGAGATTTTCAATATACTGGGCCAGCTCCTTTTTCCGGAGCTTGGAAGCCCGCCACTCATAGGCCGCGCTGACGCCCAAAGCCACAAGCCCGCCAAGAGCCAGCGGCCTGCTGTAAAAAAACAGGACGATCACCAGGCACAGGCCTACTATCAACGCCGTCTGTATGGCTCCGCCGGCCAGTCGATCCACAGGTTTTTGTTTCATACGATCATTCCTTATCCCGGCTGCTTCTGTCCCGGAACCGGGCAAATATATCCAGAAGCCCCACAATAAACAATATGATGGTCCCGATCATGCTGATCAAAAGGATTCCCAGAAAAAGCGCCGACAGCACCGCCGGAAACCTCATCCTCCGGCATAAAAAGGCGGTCACGGCCGTCCCCTGCAGGGCGAATAAAAACCAGAGAATGATCAGCAAATTCAGATACAGCACCTGCCCGTCCCCTATGCCCAGAAGATCAGAGACCCAGGCGCAGGCGTAAAGGACAAAGCTTCCGAAAACCAGCTGCCGGGAAAAGGAAAAAAGAATAAAAGGCTCGTAATTTTCTATCGCCATTCCCCGCCGGATCAAAATGCCGCATCCGATATAATATATTAATAATACCACAATTACCGTCCATAGGAAAATAATTGATGGCATTGCTTTCAACATCATTTCATAGGACTGAGCCAAAAGCTCCGCCCCGTGCCGGGTAATTTCCCCCTGATCAAGAGCCTTCTGAACGGGCTGACGCAGAATTTCCCTGACGCTTTGGGCCATGGGGCTGCCCCACATAACATACTGAGCGGCAGCAGCGGCCAGCTGACATAAAATTCCCGCGATCACGCCTTTTGCCAGGATCTCCTTTTGCCTTCGGCCAAGCCTTGACAGCTCTCCCATCATAACCGCCGGCAGGAGCGCGCTCAAAACGTCAAAGATCGCATTGACAAATCCGGATAATACCCCTGCGAAAATATATGCCATACAGACAAAGGCCAGGACAAAATGAAATCCATATTTTCTCGTGACAAGAAAAAAAGGAATGCCCGCCAGATATATGAAAAGACCCGCCAAAGGAATCACCGTGCTCATTACCTGTAAAATGATAACCAAAACCGTCGCTGTAATACCTTCCTTTACCGCAGCGGGCCCTTTTTCCTGTAAATTCATATTTCCCTCTTTCCCTGAAAAACAGAAAGAAGCGATTGCTCGCTTCTTTTGTTTGTTAGTCCTGTGTATATGGAAGCAACGCTACCATTCTGGCTCTTTTGATCGCCGTTGTCACTTCTCTTTGATGAATGGCACAGGTGCCGGTGATCCTCTTGGGCAGGATCTTGCCTCTGTCAGTGACATATTTCTTCAGTTTTTCAACATCTTTATAATCGATCGTTTCTGTTTTATCGGCACAGAACTGACACACTTTTTTTCTTCTCATGCGTCTTTTATCCATCATGCTTCTCATCCTCCTATCTAAAATGGAATATTGTCGTCGTCCTCGTCGTCAAAGGCCTGGAATCCATCGGGAATGCTGCCCATGCCGCCGCCCTGATCAAAGGGGGACTGAAAATCCTGTCTTTGCTGTCTGGGAGCGCCCTGGCCCTGCCCGCCGGCCTTTTGTAAAAATTCAACCCGATCGGCGATAATATCGGTGGTATAGCGCTTTTCACCGGTTTTTGTTTCATAGGAACCTGTCTGAATTCTGCCCTGAACGGCTACCTGGCTTCCCTTTGACAAATAGGTCGCGCAGTTTTCAGCGGATTTTCCGTATACGACGATTCTCAGAAAATCAGCGCCGCCGTCTTTCGCGTAGGGTCTGTCTACTGCCAGCGTAAAGGTGGTGACAGCTCTCTGGTTTTCAGAAAAATATCTGATTTCCGGGTCTCTTGTGAGCCTTCCTACTAAAATGACTGAATTCATAGCATTCTCCTATTTTTCTTCTTTACAGATGATAAGCTGTCTCATAACGCCGTCTGCGATCCTCAGTCTTCTTTCCAGCTCTCTGGGAAGCTCCGGATTCGCGTTGAATTCGAGAACTACGTAATATCCTTCAAATTTCTTCTGGATAGGATATGCCAGCTTTCTGTTTCCCCAGATGTCTTCCTTTGTGACTTCGCCGTCAGAGGCAATGATTTCCTTTGCCATATCGATCAGCGCGGTTTTCTGCGCGTCTTCCAAAGAAGCGTCCAGGATAAACATGACTTCATACTTTTTCATTTTGTTTCACCTCCCTATGGACTGTATGGCTCAGCTTTCTGCTGAGCAGAGAGCATATTAAATGCCTTGTCATTATATCACAGGCTGAGCAAATTGCAACTGAAATTTAAAGGGATTTTATAAAATCCCGGCCAGAAGCCTTCTAAAGAGATTTTTCCCTACAGGGATTTGATAAAGCTTCCGATTTTTTGAAGTCCTTCTTCCAGTTCCTCTGTGCCAAGAGCATAGGAAATCCGAAAATAATCATCCATGCCAAAGGCGATACCGGGAACTGCGGCTACGCCTTCCCTTTCCAAAAGCCTGTCGCAAAAGGCCACGGAAAAGGATCCGGCTCCTTTAAAGGCCTCCCTGTAGGCGCCTGCGTTAATGAATACATAAAACGCGCCGCCGGGCCTGATATAGGTGATCTTGTCCATCTGATCCAGATACTTCATGGCAAGGTCTCTTCTTTTCCTGTAAACCTCCAGCTGAGCGTTGATTTCGTCTTTACAGTCCTTCAAAGCTTCATAGGCCGCCCATTGAGAAATGGTAGCGGGATGAGAGGTCAGATGCCCCTGCATGGCGGAAATGGCCGAGGCGATTTTCTTTGTGCTGGCCGTATAACCGATTCTCAGGCCCGTCATGGCCGCCGCCTTGGAAAGGCCGTTGACAAGAACCGTCATATCCCGGATCTCCCTGGAAAGGCTTCCGATGCTGGTATATGTCCCGTCAAAACAAAATCTCTCATAAACCTCATCGCTCATTATATATATCTGTTTTTCCAGACAAAAGGCTGCGATGTCTTCCAGCTCTTTTTTATCATATAAAGCGCCTGCCGGATTGGAAGGGTTGTTTAAAAATAAAAGCTTGGTTTTTTCTGTCACATATGGCTCCAAATCCCCGGCGCAGATCTTGTAGTCCTTGTGATCCTTTGGATAAACAAAAACGGGAACGCCTCCGCAAAGCTTGATCATTTCCGGATAGCTGACCCAGTAGGGAACGGGCACCAGCACCTCTTCCCCAGGATCCACAAGAGCGTTTAGGGTATTCATGATCGCCTGCTTCGCACCGTTTGTTACAACGATTTCCTCAGGCTCATAGCTTAAATGATTTTCCTGCTGTAATTTTTCGCAGATCGCCTTTCTGAGGGGAACCAGGCCCGGCACCTTATCATATTTTGTCCGATTTTCCCGAATCGCAGTAATCGCTTCCTCTTTGGCTTTTTCCGGAACATTGAAATCCGGCTCTCCCACGCTGAAATTGATCACGTGCTTTCCCTGCTCCCGCAGCTCCGCCACCTTCATGCTGATACCGATGGTATAAGATGGCGTCAGGCTTTCCGTTCTTTTTGCCAAGCTTAACATTCTCTCTTTTCCTCCTGTCTGTGTTCGGATAAAAGCTACATCCGGATAAACCCTACTTTATCCCGGACCTCTTTCATGGTTTGTTCCGCGATTTCAGAGGCCCTTTCCCTTCCGTCCTTTAAAATATCCATCAGCTCTTCTGAATTTCGTTTTTCTTCAAAGGCCTTCCGGATCGGCGTCAGGCTCTCGTTGATGATCTCCACCAGATCCTTTTTCAGCTGGCCGTAGCCGGCGCCTTCATACTGACCGACGATGTCGTCGATTTTCCGATCCGTAAAGGCGCTGTAGATCGTCAGGAGATTGCTGACCCCAGGCTTATTTTCCCAGTCAAGACGAATCACGCCTTCTGAATCCGTCGTCGCTTTCATAATGGATTTTTTCACCTTGTCCGGAGAATCCAGAAGGGAAATCCGGCTGTGAATGTTTTCCGCGCTTTTGCTCATTTTCTTTAAAGGATCGTCCAGGGCCATGATCCTGGCTCCAACCTCGATACCCTTATAATCGGGAATCACAAAGGTATCCCCGTATTTGTGGTTGAACCGGTTGGCCAGATCTCTGGTGATTTCGATATGCTGTTTCTGGTCGTTTCCCACCGGCACCAGATGGGCTTTATATAAAAGAATATCCGCCGCCATTAAAATCGGGTAGGTAAACAGCCCCGCTCCCGCAGAATCACTGCCCTTTCCCTTGTCCTTAAACTGGGTCATTCTTCCCAGCTCTCCCATATAGGCATTACAGGTGAGAATCCAGGAAAGCTCCGCGTGCTGGGGTACGGTGGACTGAACGAAAATAATGGATTTTTTCGGATCCAGCCCTACCGCCAGATAAAGAGCCGCCACATCCAGGGTGGTTTCTCTGAGCTGCTTTGGATCCTGCGGCACCGTGATGGAGTGCATGTCCACGATGCAGTATACGCAGTCCATTTCATCCTGCAAATTCACAAACTGCTTCAAAGCGCCGATATAATTTCCCAGATGAATGTTTCCCGTAGGCTGTACGCCTGAAAATACACGTTTTTTTTCCATTTGCTTTTTCTCCTGTTTACGCTTTCGGATCCATGGAAATCTGCTGTCCTTCCTGGTCCGGCTCTTCCTCCTGTACTACCTTGGCAATGGCTACGATATTCGCTTCCTCATCTACCCGCATCAGCTTCACGCCCTGGGTCGCTCTTCCCAGAAGAGACACCTCCGATACACTCATCCGGATGATGATGCCCTCAGAATTGATCAGCATGATCTCATCGTTTTCCTTTACCGACAAAGCGCCGATCAGGTCGCCGGTTTTGCGGATTTTGGCTTTGTCATAGGTGAGCATTCCCTTGCCCCCTCTGGCCTGTACTTTATATTCCTTCATAGGCGTCCGTTTGCCGTAGCCCAGCTCTGTTACCACCAAAAGCTCCTGCTCCGGATCCTTCAGCTCCATACCCACTACCTCGTCGTCCTTTTCCAGAAGAATGGCTCTGACGCCTCCGGCTGTCCTGCCCATGGGTCTTACCTCGCTTTCATTAAAGGTAATGGACTTTCCTCTTCTGGTCACAATGACGATGTCGCTGTTTCCGGTTGTCCTGACAATGCTGATCAGCTGATCTCCTTCCTTCAGGCTGATGGAGATAATGCCGGATTTTCTTGAGGTATCAAACTGAGAAATTTCCGTTTTCTTGATGATGCCCTGTTTCGTGACGGAAACCAGATATTCATCCTGGCTGAATTCCTTAATGGGGATCATGGCCGTGATTTTTTCTCCGGCGGCCAGATTCAGGAAATTCACAATAGGCGTTCCCTTTGAGGTTCTCTGGGCATCAGGTATTTCATACGCCTTGATCCTGTACATTTTTCCCGTGTTTGTAAAAAACATCAGGTAATTATGGGTAGAGGTGATGATCATCTGCTTGACAAAGTCGTTTTCCCTGGCCGTCAGACCGGTAATACCTCTGCCGCCCCGCTTCTGACTTTTATAGGTATCGGCGGAAACCCGCTTGATATACCCCAGATGCGTCAGGGTAATCGCCGCCTCTTCTTCCTGGATCAGATCCTCTTCCTCTATTTCATTGGTATCGGCGGTAATCAGCGTTCTTCTGTCATCTCCGAATTTTTTCTTGATTTCCAAAAGCTCATCCCGGATGATGCCCATCAAAATGGATTCATCCTTTAAAACTTTCTGATACCACTGGATTTTTTCCATCAGCTCTTTGTACTCCTGCTCCAGCTTTTCTCTTTCCAGTCCCTGGAGCCTTGCCAGCCGCATGTCCAAAATCGCCTGAGCCTGGATTTCAGAAAGGCCAAAGCGCTGGATAAGCTTTTCCTTGGCGTCATTATAGCTGGAACGGATGATCCGGATAATTTCATCGATATTATCCAGGGCGATCTGTAATCCTTCCAGTATATGGGCCCGGTCCTGGGCCTTTTTCAAATCGTATCTGGTTCTTCTTGTAACGATTTCCTTTTGATGGTCGATATAATGGGCCAGCATTTCCTTCAGATTCATCAGCTGGGGTTTTCCATCTGCGATAGCCAGCATGATAATGCTGAAGGTATCCTGCATCTGCGTGTGTTTATAAAGCCGGTTTAAAACGATATATGCATTAGCGTCCTTTTTCAGCTCGATCACGATCCGCATGCCGCTTCTGTCCGATTCATCTCTCAGATCAGAGATTTGTTCGATTTTTTTATCGGTAACCAGCTCGGCGATTTTTTCCAAAAGCCTGGATTTATTTACCTGATAGGGAATTTCCGTTACGATGATCTGCTGCCTTCCCTTCCCTGTCTCTTCTATGGTAGCTTTGGCTCTGACGATCACCTTTCCCTGTCCTGTCCGGTAAGCCTCCCGCAAACCGGCCTTTCCCATAATGATTCCGCCTGTGGGAAAATCCGGGCCCTTGATGCACTGGATCAGCTGATCCACATCCGCCTGGGGATTTTCGATCAGCTTTACGGTAGCGTCAATGGCCTCGTTTAAATTATGAGGAGGAATCGACGTGGCCATTCCTACCGCGATACCATTAGAGCCGTTTACAAGCAGATTGGGAAACCAGCAGGGAAGCACCGTAGGCTCTGTCAGATCTTCATCGAAATTCGGCATGAAATCAACGGTATCCTTATCGATATCCCGCAGCATTTCCAAAGCGAAGGGCGCCATTCTGGCCTCGGTATAACGCATGGCAGCCGCGCTGTCTCCATCCACTGAACCGAAATTTCCATGACCGTCTACCAAAGGATAACGCATGGAAAAATCCTGAGCCAGCCGGACCATGGCGTCATAAACGGAAGAATCTCCGTGGGGATGATATTTACCTAAAACATCACCCACCAGTCTGGCGGATTTTTTATAGGGTTTGTCCGGATACATGGAAAGCTCATCCATGGAATAAAGGATCCTTCTGTGTACCGGTTTCAGTCCGTCTCGCACATCCGGCAGCGCTCTGCCGATGATAACGCTCATGGCATATTCGATATAGGACTGCTCCATCTGTTCATTAATATCTCTATGGAGGATTTTTGTATTATCTATCATATTTTCCATTTCTTCCTCCTAAATATCCAGATTCTGTACCCGTTTGGCGTTTTCTTCGATAAATTTTTTTCTGGGGGGTACCTTGTCTCCCATCAGAACAGAAAAAATCTCATCTGCCGCCGCCGCATCCTCTATGGTCACCCTGATCAGGGTCCTGTCCTGATAATTCATAGTCGTATCCCACAGCTGTTCGGCGTTCATTTCTCCAAGACCCTTATATCTTTGAATATTCACGCCCTGGCGGCCGATTTGGTTCAAAAGGCTCTCCAGCTCTCTATCTGTATAAACATAATGATCTTTTTTGCTTTTTGTAACCTTGAAAAGAGGCGGCATGGCAAGATACACATGTCCTTCCTGGATCAGAGGCTCCATATAGCGGAAAAAGAAGGTCAAAAGCAACGTGCTGATATGAGCGCCATCCACGTCCGCATCTGTCATAATGATGATTTTGTCATAGCGAAGCTTGCTAAGGTCAAAATCCTTTCCTACTCCGCAGCCGAAGGCGGTGATCATGGCCTTGATCTCATCAGAATTGAGGATTTTATCAAGCCTTGCTTTTTCCACATTCATGATTTTACCTCTCAGAGGCAAAATGGCCTGTCTGGTCCTGTCTCTTCCCTGCTTGGCAGAACCGCCGGCGGAATCTCCCTCTACAAGAAAAATCTCGCAAAGCTTGGGATCCTTTTCTGAACAGTCCGCCAGCTTTCCGGGAAGCTTGAAAGAATCCAAAGCGCCTTTTCTTCTGGTAAGATCTCTTGCTTTTCTGGCCGCTTCCCTGGCTCTTGCCGCCCGGATACATTTTTCCAAAATATCCTTTGCCTGCTGGGGATTTTGCTCTAAAAACGCAGAAAGTCTGTCATTTGTGGAGGTTTCCACAAAGCTTCTCATTTCGCTGTTTCCCAGCTTGGTTTTCGTCTGTCCTTCAAACTGAGGATTTTCCAGTTTAACGGAAATGATCGCCGTCAGGCCTTCCCTGACGTCCTCGCCCTGTAAATTTTCTTCTTTTTCTTTCAGAATATTGTTTTTTCTGGCATAATCATTGAGCACTCTTGTCAAAGCCGCTTTAAATCCGCTTAAATGAGTGCCTCCCTCTGTGGTGCTGATATTATTGGCATAAGAAAAAATATTTTCGTTATAGCGGTCCGTATATTGCAGCGCCACTTCCATTTCCTGATTGTCACGGATCACCTCAAAATAAACGATATCCTTATGAACCGGTTCCTTGCCCCGATTCTGGTGCTTGACAAATTCCTTGATGCCCCCTTCATAATGGAAAACCTCTTCTTTTTCCATTCCTTCCCGTTCATCGATGAGTTTAATGGAAATGCCTTTATTCAAAAATGCCATTTCCCTCAAACGATATTCAATAGTGGAAAAACTAAACTCCAGCTCTTCAAAAACCTCGGGATCCGGCTTGAACCACGTAATAGAACCGGTTGTATCCGAAGCGCCCACCACCTCCAGATCCGTTAAGACCTTTCCTCTGGCATATTCCTGTCTGTAAAGCTTTCCGTTTCGCTTTACCTCTACGATCATGGACTGGGAAAGAGCGTTGACTACCGAAGCGCCGACTCCGTGAAGACCGCCGGAAACCTTATAGCCTCCGCCGCCGAATTTTCCGCCGGCATGCAAAACCGTATGGATAACCTCTACCGCCGGCCTTTTCATTTTCGGATGCATATCTACCGGCATTCCTCTGCCGTTATCTTCTACCTGAATAGAATTGTCCTTTTTGATCGTAACCGTAATATGAGAACAAAATCCCGCCAGAGCTTCGTCGATGCTGTTATCGACAATTTCATAGACCAGATGATGAAGTCCTCTTGGACCGGTAGAGCCAATATACATGCCCGGACGCTTTCTGACAGCCTCCAGACCTTCCAGTACCTGAATCTGGTCCGCTCCATAATTTTTTGTTTCCTCTAAAGATGCCAAACTATCACCTCGTTATTTTAGATTCCTGTTTCAATAGGATCGTTGAAATCAATCTATGGAAAACGCAGCAAAATTTCAGGTCGTTGAAAAGACGGCCCTCTTTCCGCGTGAATGTTCAAAATGTATATATCAATCTATTTTACCTCTTTTTGGAAAATAAATCAACGGTTTTAAGAGGTTTTATTTTACCTCCCAGACATATTTCTCCTTTTTTTATTTTTTTTCGCTTAAAAGGGAAATGACGCCCTTGTCTACATGATATAGATAATAAGCCCCGATTCTTTCAAGAAGGCTTTCCTTCACCTCTGTGGCAGTTAAAAATATCTGTACATCCTTTAAATAACCGATCAAAAAATCCTGTCTTTTCTGATCCAGCTCAGACAAAACATCATCCAGTATCAAAACCGGTAATTCTCCTGTTTCTTCTGAAATCAGCCGTATCTCCGCCAGCTTTAAAGAAAGAGCCGCCGTTCTTTGCTGTCCCTGAGAACCAAAGCGCCTTACATCGATCCCGTTTATGGAAAGCTTCATATCATCCTTATGGGGACCAGCCAGCGTAATCCTCCTGATTCGTTCTTTTTCACTGTTTTCTTTTAAAGCCTTCAAAAAAACAGCTTTTTGGGAAGCTTCATCGGGCTGAGGTAAAATATCGGCTTCATATTCGATTTTCAATGTCTCTTTTCCATTTGTGATCGCCCTGTGTATTTCCCCGCTGATCTTATCCAGCCTCTCCAGAAAAGCGTTTCTTTCCAAAATCAGCTTGGCGCCATAAGCCGCCAGTTCTTCATCCCAGATATCCATCATCATGGACGGGATCCGTTCTTCTCTTAAAAGAGAATTTCTCTGTTCCAGTACCTTTGTATATCGATAAAGAGCCTCATAATATACAGGACGTATCTGACAGAGCTCTCTATTGATAAACCGTCTTCTTTTATCCGGATCCTCCTTTACGATTTTCATATCATCAGGAGAAAAAACCACGATATTGATATATAAAGGCAAATCGGAACGCTTCCTTTTTACACCGTTTATCAGAATTTCCTTTCCCGTTTGTGAAAGCTTCAGCTCTGCCCGAAGACTTCTGTCGTCTCTCGAAAAAACTGTTCGTATAAAGGCAAAGGACTCTCCGAAACGGATCATTTCTTTTTCCCTTGAGGTTCTGAAAGATCTGGCAAGACACATCATATACAGGGCTTCCGCCAAATTGGTTTTTCCGTTTCCATTATCTCCTGTAATGATATTGACCTTTTCATGAAAGCTTTGGACGCAATGAATATAGTTTCTGAAATTTCGAAGTTCAATTTCCTTAAAATACATATTTTCACCACGAAAAAAGAGAGATTACAAACAAAATCTATAACCTCTCTATTATACAATTTTTTTTACTTCATCAGCAAGAAAAAAATCCTATATGACCTTTGTTTCATTTCATCATACTTTTTAAAATGATCCCAGATCAGTTGGATGTGATCCTAACCGGTAAAATCAAATAGGTAAACGCTTCCGACTGCTCCGGCGTAACCAGACAGGGCGTCACGTTTGTATTGAATTCCAGGATAATTTCTTCTTCCTCGCAGGCTTTTAAAACATCGGTTATATATTTTGCGTTAAATCCGATTTCCAGTCCTTCCCCTTCTGTATGAACCGGTACCTCTTCCTTTACATTACCCTCCTCTGACCGGGAAGTAATCACGATTTGTCCCGGCTGTACAGAAAGCTTGATCAGATTGTTTTTTCCCTCTCTGACGATCAAAGAAGCTCTGTCGATTCCTTCCATCAGATCCCTGCGGCCGGCTCTGACCCGGCAGCTGCTGATTTTGGGAATAATTTCTTTATAATTAATATAATCTCCTTCCAAAAGCCTGGAAGTAATACGTGTATTTCCAATGATGATCACTGCCTTTTTTTCATCTAGTATCAAAATGAAATCCTCTTCGTTTTCTTCTTCTGAAAGGATTTTATTGATTTCATTCAGGATCCTGGCGGACAAAATCATCTTCAATTCCTTATCGGAAGAAACCATTTCCCGGGAAATAGCCATTCTAAAGCCGTCCAGGGCTACCATGGAAAGGCTGTCCTTTTGCAGCTCAATCAAAACACCGGTAAGTACGCCTCTTGATTCATCTGTGCTGGCGGAAAAGGAAGTCCTTCTGATCATTTTTTTAAATATTTCCTTGTCCAGAGAAATCCTTTGCAGTTCCTGAATTTCCGTTAAAACCGGAAATTCATCTGACATCTGGCCTACAATGGTGAATTTGGAAGAATGACAGGTAATGGTAACAGCTGTGTTTTCTTCCCGGATCTGCACCTCATCATCGGGCAGCTTTCTTACGATTTCCGTAAAAAGACGGGAAGATACCACAACAGAGCCCGGCTCTTCGATCTGCGCCGGTATGGTTCGTTCGATGCTGATGTCCAGGTCAGAGGCGGCCAGCTTTAGAGTGTTGTTTTCTCCTGTCTCCATCAGGATCCCTTTTAAAATGGGTATGGTGGTTCTGGTGGATACCGCTTTGTAAACGGTGTTTAATGCCTTTGCCAATGCTTGTTGTTCACATTTGATCTTCATGGCCTGTCTCCTTATTCTTTTTTAATACCAGAATAGTAGTTTTTAGTATTAGGGGCTGTGAATATGTTGGAAAAGCCTCCAGATAATTGTAATCAGTGTATTTGTTATGTGTACAAAAATGTTGATAAAAAAGCGCCGTTCTGTGGAAAACCTGTGGACAAACTTTTATGATTTCAGTTCTCTGATCAGATTTTGTACAATATCGTTTAAGCTGCTGTTGACTTTGATATCCGCTTCGATTTTTCCGTGGGCGTGCATAACGGTGGTATGGTCTCTGTTTCCGAATTCCTCTCCGATTTTAGGAAGGGAAAGCTGGGTCAGCTCCCGGCACAGATACATGGCGATCTGTCTTGGAAAAGCCAGGTTCCGGGATCGTTTAGAGGATTCTATATCGGAAACCTTTATATTAAAGTAACGGGAAACCGCTTCCTTGATCGAATCGGATGTGATGGATTTTTCTTTATCCACATAGACGTTTTTCAGAACGTTTTTCGCAAGATCTCTTGAAATCGGTATATTTTCCAGCTTAGACTGAGCGGATATGCGAATCAAAGCCCCTTCCAGCTCTCTTACGTTATACTGGATTTTTTCGGCGATATAGTCTATGGCATCCATCAGTCCCGGCGTGATTTCCAGGCGTTCCACCTCCGCTTTTTTACGAAGGATCGCGGTTCTGGTTTCTATATCAGGAGGCTGAATGTCAGCGATCAGGCTCCAGCCGAAGCGGGATATCAGCCTGTCCTCCATATTTTGCATTTCTTTTGGGGGCTTGTCGCTGGTGATGATGATTTGCTTATGATTGTTATAAAGGGCGTTAAAGGTATGGAAAAATTCCTCCTGGGTCCCTTCTTTCTTTTCCAGAAACTGAATATCATCGATGATAAGCACATCCACGTTTCGATATTTATCCCGAAAGGTACTGTTGGTTTTGTTTTGAATGGATGTAATCATTTCGTTGGTAAAGGTTTCTGAGGAAACGTAAAGAACCTTCAGCTTAGGCATATTTTCCTGAAGGTAGTTGGCGATAGCGTTGATCAAGTGGGTTTTTCCAAGTCCTGCTCCCCCATAGATAAAAAGAGGATTATAAACGTCCGCAGGCGCTTTGGCTACGGCTAAAGCGGCCGCATGAGCAAAATTGTTTGCTTTTCCGATTACGAAGTTTTCAAAGGTATATTTTGGATTGAAATCTCCTACGGTTTTATCTATAGGTCTTTCGGAAGGCTGCGCGAGAGCTTCTGCGGAAACAAAATTCGCCTTTAAGTTAACGCCGCAGACGTCTCTGAGAGCACTTTCGATGGGAGAAATATGGCGGTCGTTTAACCGTTCCTTGGAATAGTCATTTTCCGCCGCCAATGTAAAGGAAAGGTTTTCAAAATCCAGTTTGATCGGTTTAATTGGTTTGACAAAGGATTTAAAAGGGGCCTCGGCGATTTCTTCCTTCAGGATCGCAAGGGCCTTTGTCCATATTTCATTCATTTCGTCCATAATTCTTTCCTCCCACAGGCAAAGGGCCATATAGAAAAAGAGCATGACCGGCTTTGCATGTAACATAATAGTAACATAACAAGTTATCCACAGGCAACAGTAAAATATCCACAAGAAAAAGGATGGAAAATTCAAAAACCTTGTTTTTTTCAACAGGTTGTGTATAAATTTTTTTCACATATCAAGATAGAGCATTTCCTTCTGGAAAAGGATCAAAAAAATATTTTTGAAAGAAAAAACCGGCTGTTTCCCGGGGAAAAAATCATTGACACTGCCTGTTAGCAAGGGTATAATCATAAAGCAGTCTTTTGATAAAGTCAAGAGAGGAAATGAAATAAAGATAAACAGAGAGCTTTTAAGTAAAAATCTACCTATATAATATGGAAAAGACGAGGAGGTGTTGAGATATGAAAATGACGTACCAGCCGAAAAAAAGACAGAGAAAAAAGGAACACGGTTTCAGAAAAAGAATGCGTACAAAAAACGGTAGAAATGTTTTAAAGAGAAGAAGACTCAGAGGAAGAAAAGTATTAACAGCATAAGGCCGCGAAAGTGGCCTTTTTGTTTCATTCTTCCTGACCGGACAGTTTGAAATGAGGAAAAATACATGTTAAAGCCTGAGGTGCTTCGGGGAAAAAAGGATTTTTCTCTGATTTATAATCGGGGAAAATCTCTTGGAGACAGGTTTGTGGTGCTGTTTTACAGAAAAAACGGCCTGTCCTATAATAGAATCGCTTTCCTTGCCAGTAAGAAGGTGGGAAAAAGCGTTCGAAGGAATCGGGCCAGAAGACTCATGAAGGAATCCTTCAGACAGATCAGGGAAGAGGTCCTGACGGGATACGATTTGGTCATCATCGCAAGAAATACCATAAACGGAGCGGATTTTCTGAAAGTCAAACAGTCTCTTGTACATGCTCTTCAGCGTGGGCGATTATGGAAGGGTGAAAAGCAATGAGACAGATTTTGATTTTTTTGGTAAGGATTTATCAGGTTTGCATATCGCCTTTGCTCCCCAAAACCTGCCGGTTTTATCCCACCTGTTCTGATTACTTTATACAGGCGGTGGAAAAATACGGAGCATTAAAAGGTTCATGGCTTGGCATAAAACGGATTTTGAAATGCCATCCCTTTCATCCGGGTGGATATGATCCGTTAAAATAGAAAGTCTTCAGGAGGATAACGAATGGAAACATTTATTTCAATATTCGCGCAGCCCATGGGCATTGTTCTGTTCTGGCTGTATGGTTTTATCGGGGACTATGGTCTTTCTATCATCATCTTTACGATTTTGATCAGAACGATCATCTTTCCTCTGACCGCTTCCCAGCTTAAGCAGACGGCAAGGACTTCCGAGCTTCAGCCGAAGATGCAAAAGCTGCAAAAGCAATATGGTCATGACAGAGAGCTGTATAATCAGAAGATCATGGAATTGTATCAGGAAGAAGGGGTCAATCCCATGAAAGGATGTCTGCCCCTTTTGATTCAGCTGCCGATCATCCTGGGACTGTTTTCCCTTTTGCGCAATCCCATGGCCTATGTGTCCAATCAGGACATGCTTCTTGTTATCCATGAGTCCTTTTTATGGATCCCGGATTTAAGCCAGCCGGATAATTGGATTTTACCGATTCTGGCTGCTATTACTACGTTTTTTTCCTATAAGCTGACTTCCATGAGCAATCCCATGGCCGGGGGGCAGATGAATTCCGCCATGAAGGTTATGCAGTATATTTTTCCTTTGATGATTCTCTGGTGGGGCAGAACCTTTCCGGCAGGCCTTACGATCTACTGGTTTATCAGCACCCTTTACCAGTGTCTGCAGCAGCAGTTGATTTATTACCTTATGAGAAAGGAAAAGAAAAAGAAGGAAGAAGAGCAGCAGTATAGAAAAGAGCATCCTGAATTATTCGCCGATGAACCGGAAGAAGAAGAAAAAGAGGATGAAAAAGTCATTCAAAAGAAGAAAAAGAAGGGTCTCTTGGTTGAAATGAAGGAAGAGGAAGAAGAGGATTTCTGGAACGACGGAGAAATTTCCACAGAGGATCTGGATGATTACAGCGACTTTTATACGGAAGAGGAATTGGCGCAAAGAGAAAAGGAGCTGGCTCACGAAAAGGCGAAGGCGAAGTATAAGAAAAGGAGAACGTAAATAACCGAATACAGGAGGGTTGAAATATGGATGTGGAATTTTCAGAAAAATACGGAAGAACGATTGAAGAAGCAGCCAGTCTTGCCGCCGCTGATCTGGGGCTGACCCTGGAAGAGGTGGAAATCGAGGTTTTAGAGGAACCTTCCAAAGGCTTTTTAGGACTGGGGGCAAAATCCGCCAAGGTAAAGGTCGTGCCCAAGCAGACGGCTTTAAAGACAGCGATGGACTTTATGAAGCAGGTCACGGAAAAAATGGGGCTGAGCCTGAATATGAGCGGCCGGCAGGAGGATAATATCATCTACATTGACGTAGAGGGAGCCGATGCGGGAACGGTCATTGGAAAAAGAGGTCAGACCCTGGATGCGATCCAGTATCTGACAAACCTGGCTGTGAACAAGAATTCGGATAAATACATGAAGGTCGTGGTAAACGCGGAAAATTACAGACAAAAGCGTGAAACGACTTTGGAGCAGTTGGCGATCAGGCTGGCCGGCAAGGTGTATAAAACGAAGAAATCCGTCAGACTGGAGCCGATGAATCCTTACGAAAGAAAGGTGATCCACACCACTTTGCAGGATGACGGAAGAGTCAATACCAAAAGCGAGGGAGAAGAGCCCTACAGAAGAGTTATCATCGAGGTCAGAAGAGGATAATGATCGGTTATTTGGAAGATACAATCGCAGCGATCGCTACCGCGCCGGGAGAGGGCGGTATCGGTATTGTCAGAATCAGCGGAGAAAAGGCGGAAGCCATTCTCCGTTCTGTTTTTGTACCGGTTCATATACACCGGCAAAAAGGAGGGCCATCCTTTGAAAAGCAGCCGGGATCTTGTGAAAAGCAAATGTTTTTGCCGGATTCCCTGGCAATGAGCACAGGCGGACTGGTGGAAAACCGCAAAATGACCTACGGTTATATTGTGGAATATGACGAAGAGGGAACGGAAAACCGAATCGACGAGGTTCTTGCCGTTTATATGAAAAAGCCCACCACCTATACCATGGAAGATGTGGTGGAGATATATTGTCACGGCAGTATGATTTCCCTGAAAAAAACCCTGGCCCTGGTTCTTTCTAACGGAGCGCGGCTGGCAGAGCCCGGAGAATTTACAAAAAGAGCTTTTTTAAACGGCAGGATCGACCTGTCTCAGGCGGAGGCTGTTATCGATTTGATCCGGGCCAGGTCAGAGAAAGGCTATGAAGCGGCTATGGATCAGCTTTCCGGAAGATTATCCCATAAGGTCAAACAGCTACGCCAGGAGCTGACGGAACTGCTCGTGCAAATCGAGGTAAATATCGATTATCCGGATGAGGATATCCAGATCCTTTCCGATCAGAAGCTGAAAGAAGGCCTGGAGGAGCTGAGGGAAAAACTTTTTCTGCTTAAAAAAACCATGAATACGGGGAAGATTTTCAGGGACGGGCTGAAAACGGTCATCGCGGGAAAGCCAAACGTGGGAAAATCTTCTTTGATGAACAGCCTTTTAAAGGAAAATCGTTCTATCGTAACCGATATACCGGGAACAACAAGGGATACCATTGAGGAAATGTTCAGCCTTAGGGGGATATATCTCCGAATCATCGATACGGCGGGGATCCGAAGGACCGGGGATGTGGTAGAACAGCTGGGTGTGGAAAAAAGCAGAGAAATGTATCAAAACGCAGATCTGGTACTGCTGCTTTTAGATGGCTCAGCCCCTCTTTCTTCAGAAGATGAAGAGCTGATCCAGGAGCTGAAGGATAAAAAAGCCATCGTTCTGATTAATAAAATCGATCAAAAGCGGGTTTTATTTAAAGAAGACCTTCAGAAGAAATTACCGGATAAAAAAATTATCGAAATCTCCGTGCAAAAGGAAATCGGTCTGGATCAGATGGAAGAGGAAATCTGTCAAATGGTGGAACAGGGAAATGTCCGGTCCCAGGAAGGGGTTGTGGTCACAAACGAAAGGCATGGCGCTCTCCTGGAGCAGGCGATAAAAGCCATAGAAGACGGGCTTTTTTCCCTGTCTATGGGAGAAGCACCGGAAATCGTTGAAATCGATGTGCGGCAGGCCTGGGAGCTTTTGGGAGAGATCACGGGAGAAACCGCTACCGACGGTTTGATCGATGAGATTTTTTCCAGGTTCTGCCTGGGGAAATAGTTCCTTTTATTTTCATAAAACAAGCTAAAAAGCTGCGTTTCAAAGAAACGCAGCTTTTTGTATCGGATATGATTTTTAAAGCTTTGCATACAAGCGACGGATTTCCATCAAGGGAGCTTAGGATGGCTCTGATTGGGAATCGCCTTCGCTGTCGATCGCACTGCCGGAGGAGGTCTGAGGCTGGAGAGAATAAATTTGGGTAAGCATTTCCTCAATACCCTCTTCATCAGCGAAATAATAGGAAAGATTATCCTGGTATCTGGCTTCTCCGGGCACCGTATAAGTAGCGATAGAGTCGGTGTTGAGTTTGGTAGCGTTTGTGGCGATTTTAATAGCCGTATCCAGGGTCATGTCGGATTGCACGTTTTCCAGGACCGAGCGGATAACGGAAGGCAGATTTAAGCCGATAGCCTGCTTAAAGGCGGAAATCATAAATTCCTGCTGAGCCTGAATCCGGCCGATGTCCCCTTCCCGGTAGCCTTCATAACCGCTGTTGCCCTTTCTGAAGCGCAGGAATTGGATCGCGGTGTCCTTGTCCAGAACCTGATAGCCTTCCGGTATGTCGATCTTTAAGGGCGGGTCGTCGTAAGGGTCCGTATAATACATATGGAAGGGAATATTCATGGGAACGCCGCCCAGGGCTTCCACGATATTGCCTACGCCTTCATAATCGATTTCCATGTAAAAGTTAATGGGAATGCCCATTAAAAGGTCGCTGACAGCGGTAGCCGTTCCGATGGCGCCTCCGTCATGATAAGCTGCGTTGATTTTTCTGTCCGCGCCGCCGCCCCCCGACTCTCTTTCATAATAGGTGTCCCTTGGAACCGAGATCAGATCCACATGCTGCAGGTTCATATCATAGCTGGCCAGCAGAATGGTGTCCGTCAGGTTGGTGTTGATACCCATTAAAAGGACGTTGACCCGTTCGGAGTTGGTAAAAGCGTCAAAGAAAGGGCTGTTTGGGTCTACCAAGGTAGGCAGATCCTCTGCCAGGATCGTATCGGATTCGAAAATACGAATATCGCCTACTTTGTCAAATACGGCAAAGGCAGGCGTAAATATGACGGTGAATATTATCAGCGTCACCAGAAAAAATTTGATAAAATGCTTCATAATCATACTTCCCGTAATTTGATTTTGAAAGGGAAACCGCTTTTTGGCGGCAGTCCGTAAAACACGAGTATAGTATAGCACAGTCAAATTGAAAAAAAGTTTCTTTTTTATTACAATTTAAAGAAAAAACCATGACCCGATCTGATAGATCAGAAAAGCGACAACCCAGGCGACGCCGGTCTGAAAAGCCATGACCGCTATTGCCTTCCATATGCTTCCCAGCTCGTGGCGGACAGCGGAAATAGCCGCCACACAGGGGGTGTAAAGAAGAGTGAACACCAGGAAGGCAAAGGCCGCAAGAGGCGAAAAAATCTGAGATAAAGCGGCGCCCAGAGAAGCGGCGTCAGCGCCGGTTAGAACAGCAAAGGAGCTGACCACCGCTTCCTTGGCGGTAAAGCCTGTGATCAAAGCGGTGACCGCTTCCCAGGATCCAAAGCCAAGAGGAGCGAACAAAGGCGCGATCCAGGCGCCGATGGTGGCGAGGATGCTGTCCGCGCTGGCGGTAACCACGTTCAGCCTGAAATCAAGGCTCTGAAGGATCCACAAAATCACCGTAGCCCCAAGGATAACCGTAAAGGCTCTTACAACAAAGCCCCAGGCCTTTTCCCACATATGGATCAGTACGCTTTTCAGGGCGGGGAGACGGTAGGAGGGAAGCTCCATGACAAAGGGAACCGGATTTCCTTTAAACAGAGAATGCTTAAAAAGGAAACCCACAAGGATTCCCATCAGAATCCCGATCAAATACAGTCCTACCATCACAAGAGCCTGATGGCTTTCAAAAAACGCAGCGGTAAACAGGGCGTAAATAGGAAGCTTGGCGCTACAGGACATAAAGGGAATCAGCAGGATGGTCATTTTCCGGTCTTTTTCACTGGCCAGCGTACGGGTTGCCATAATGGCGGGAACAGAGCAGCCAAAGCCGATGAGCATAGGGACAAAGGAACGGCCCGTAAGGCCGAATTTTCGCAAAAGCTTATCCATAACAAAGGCGACTCTTGCCATATAACCGCTGTCCTCCAGAAGGGACAGGAAAAAAAACATGACGACGATCAGGGGCAGGAAGGATAAAACCGTACCCACGCCGGAACAAACCCCTTCTATAATCAGGGCATGGACCCATGGATTGATGCCGTAGACGGAAAGAAGATCATCCAAAAGAAGGGTCAGACCGTCTATGCCGTAAGCCAGAAGGTCGCTGAGAAAACCGCCGATCACGTTAAAGGACAGCCAGAAGATCAGGGCCATGATACCGATAAAAATAGGTATGGAAAAAATCTGGTGCGTCAGGATCCGGTCGATCTGCACCGAACGGAGATGTTCCTTGGTTTCCCCTTTTCGGCTGACCGCATCCCGGCAGATATGGTCGATGTACTGATAGCGCATATCCGCCAAAGCGGCTTCCCGGTCCGTTTGAAGGGCCTGCTCCATTTCATCTACTACATGTCCCAGGATATCCTTTTCGTTTTCGTTGATCTGAAGCTCCCGGATCATCAGATCATCTCCCTCCACCAGCTTGGTGGCGGCAAAACGGGTGGAAACGCCGATATTTTGCGCATGATCCTCTATCAGATGAGCAATGGAGTGGATCGCTCTGTGAACCTCTCCTGTACAAAAATCCATTTTTTGAGGAGGGATTTTCTGCATGGCGACGGCAATCGCCTTTTGGAGCAGCTCGTCAATGCCTTCATTTTTGCTGGCGGAAATAGGAATGACCGGTATGCCCAGATCCTGGCTGAGCTTTTGTACATCGATGCTGTTGCCGCTGGCTCTGACCTCGTCCATCAGGTTCAAAGCCACGACCATGGGAATGCCAAGCTCGATCAGCTGCAGGGTCAGGTACAGATTCCGTTCGATATTGGTGGCGTCCAGAATGTCGATGACACAGTCCGGTTTTTCTTTTATGAGAAAATCCCGGGTCACGACCTCTTCCGCCGAGTAAGGGGAAAGGGAATAAATACCCGGGAGATCGACAACGATCATATCCTCGTGTTTTTTCATGCTGCCTTCTTTTTTTTCCACCGTAACGCCGGGGAAATTGCCAACATGCTGGTTGCTGCCGGTGATCTGATTAAACAGGGTGGTTTTTCCGCTGTTGGGATTGCCGATTAAAGCGAATGTTTTTGCCATATATGGTTTACCTCTGCACGGTTTATTTTTTATGGAAACCGGATTTGATCCGGCGATATTCTTCTATCGTTTCACAGACCTGGATTTTTTTCGCGTCCTCCTGGCGCAGGGTCAGCTCGTAGCTTCTGAGGAAAACCTCGATAGGATCCCCCAAGGGTGCGATTTTGCGGACCAAAACCTCTGTTCCCGGCGTCAGGCCCATATCCAGAAGCCTTCTCCTGATGGCGCCTTCTCCGCCGACGGAGAGGATGACGCCCTTATGGCCGATTTTGACTTTATCCAAAGAAATGGTATTTTGCATACTTCCTCCTGAAATCAAAAAAGTTAGCGAAAACTAACTCATACATAGTTTATCTTAGCATTTCAAAGGGGTGGTGTCAATGGGTTTAGACCTCTTTTATGAAGGAAAAGGTGCCGGCAGATTCCTGTTTCAAACAAAAATTTCAGGAAATTTTCAGATGCCTTTGCTATGATTGACAAAAGAAAGAGATCTATTCAAAAAAGCCTGTCTGACAAAAAATCTGTCTGGGGATATGAAAATGAAGATGAAAAATACCGGAAAAAGAAAATAAAAGAAAGGGGGGCAAAGGGATGCGGATTTTGATTATTGAGGATGAGGTTCGGCTTGCGGAAGCTCTGGCGCAGATCCTGCGCCAGCAAAAATACGCGGCGGATGCGGTTTATACGGGAGAAGACGGCCTTGCCTACGCTTTGAGCGGGCAGTATGATCTGGTGATTCTGGATGTGATGCTGCCGGGACTGAACGGCTATGAGGTCGTGCAGAAGATGCGGCTTCAAAAAAACGCTACGCCCGTTTTGATGCTTACGGCAAAGGATGAAATTTCCGATAAGGTTGCCGGGCTGGATTGCGGAGCGGATGATTATATGACAAAGCCCTTTGTAACGGAGGAGCTTTTGGCCAGGGTAAGGGCGCTGGCCAGGCGTCAGGGCGAGGTGGTACTGGAGCAGCTGAGCTTTGGGGATCTGGTTTTACATCTTTCCACTCATGAGCTTGCCGGAGAAAAAGGATCGATCCATCTGGGCTATAAGGAATTTGAGGTTTTAAAGCTGCTTTTATCTCATCCGGGAATGGTGGTTACAAAAAGCATGCTGATTGCCAAGGTATGGGGCATGGATTCAGAGGTGGAAGACAATAACGTGGAGGCCTATATTTCATTTTTGAGAAAAAAGCTTTCCTTCTTACATTCAAGGGTAGAAATCATCACCCTGCGGAAGGTGGGATACCGGCTGGAGGCGTCAAAATGATTCAAAAGCTGAAAAAAAAATTCATTTTAATCAATATGAGTTTGGTTTTTCTGGTCTTGTTGGCGGTGTTTGGCGTTTTGCTGATTTCCACCTACGGACAGCTTCAGGGGCAGGGCCATATGATTTTACAGATGGTCCTGGAGCGGGGATTCCAGCAGGAGGCGTTAGGGCTGGAGGATGCCGGAGAGTTTCCCCCTCCTCAGGATCCGCCGGCTATTACGGACAGCCTGCGGGAAGAGGGAGCGCCTTTGATCTCCACCTTTCTGGTGTGGCTGGATCAAGAGGGAGAAATTGTAAAGCTGCAGGAAAATGATTTTTCCTCGGCCCAGGAATTATCTTCGGAGGCAGTAAGGGCAGCTCTGGAAAACCCCCGTCAGACAGGGGTGCTGGCGGAGCAGCAGCTGCGGTTTCTGAAAAAAGAAACCCCGGAGGGCATGTTGATCGCCTTTGCTGACAGAAGCAATGAAAGCTACGCCATGAAGCGGTTTTTGATCAATTCCTTTTGCGTAGGGCTGGGCGCATTGGCTGCTTTTGCCCTTATCAGTCTGTTTTTGTCTTCCTGGGCCTTAAAGCCGGTGCAGGCGGCCTGGCAGAGACAAAAGCAGTTTGTAGCGGACGCCTCTCATGAGCTTCGGACGCCGCTGACTGTGATCCTGGCGAATATGGGGATCTTACAGGAACATAAAGAAGAAACGCTGGCGGCCCAGGAAAAATGGGTGAACAATACGGTGGAGGAAGCGAAACGTATGAAGAAGCTGGTAGATGATCTTTTGTTTCTGGCAAAGGCGGATGCCAGTAAAACCGTTTCCCCAAAAGAAGAGATCTGTTTCAGTGATTTGACGCTGCAATGCGTCCTTTCTTTTGAACCGGTGGCCTTTGAACAGGGGATCGATTTAAAGACGGATATTCAGCCGGAGTTGACCCTTTGGGGATGCCGGGGAGAGCTTCAGCAGCTTTTGATGATCCTTCTGGATAATGGAGGGAAATATGCCGGGCCGGATCCGTCGGAGCCCGGGAAAGGGCCCTGGATCCGCGTAAGCCTGCATAAAAGGCAGAATCGGATCTGCCTGCAGGTGGAAAACAGCGGGGAATGCATTCCGCAGGAAGCCCTGCCTCATCTATTTGAGAGATTTTACCGGGTGGATAGCGCGAGAACCAGAACGACCGGCGGCAGCGGTCTGGGTCTTGCCATTGCGAAAACCATCGCAGATGAACATCAGGCCCAGCTGGCTGTGACAAGCAAAAAGCATACGGGAACCTGTTTTTCCGTATGCTTTCCTTGCTGAAATGATATAAATGATGGAAAGGGCGGTGTTTGCCGCTTTACCGCAAAAAGCCGTCGATGATTTTCGCTTCCGCTTCCTTTTCCGTCAGACCCAGGGTCATCAGCTTCATCAGCTGTTCTCCCGCGATTTTTCCAATGGCCGCCTCATGGATCAGAGAAGCGTCGATGTGATTGGCCGTCAGCTCGGGAATGGCGCTGACAGAGGCCTTATCCATGATGATAGCGTCGCATTCGGAGTGGCCGGTGCAGCGGGTATTGCCGTTGATAACGGAACGGAAAACCTGCGTGGAGGTATCCCTTGCCACAGAACGGGAAATCAGATCTACGCCGCTGTCAAAGCCCTCCAGATCCACTGTGAAATTCGTTTCCGCATGCTGGCTGCCGTGGGTCATGATTTTTTCCTTGACGATCAGCTTTCCGCCTTCTTTGACAACGCCGCCGGTTTTTCTGACCGTGGAGTCCACCCCTTTGATCTGGGTGGTTTCCATCTCCAGATAGCCGCCTTCTTCGATTTCCACATAGGTTTCAGGATTGATGATCCGCGCGCCGGTGCCTTCGCCTACGCCCACATGCTTTTCCAGATAAATGACCCGGGCGTTTTTGCCCACAAAGAAGCGGTGGATGCCGTTGTGCTGAGAGCTTTCTTCTCCATCGGTATGAACGCCGCAGCCGGCGACGATGGTAACGTCCGCTCCTTCTCCCACATAAAAATCATTATATACAAGGTCGTCTACGTTGCTGTGGGTGATACAGGCGGGAATAAAGACCTTTTCACCTTTTGTGCCCTCTTTAATAAAAATGTCGATGCCGGGCTTGTCCTTTTTTCCTTCGATTTTGATGTTTTCGGTGGATTTTCTGCCGGCGCACTGGCTGTCTTCCCTGATATTATAAGCGCCGTCCGGTTCGCCGAATACATCTGAAATGATCGCCAGTAAATCTTTTGTTGTATCATTCATTGAAATCAATCCCCTCTCCGATACAGAAGCCACATTTCATCTGATCTCCCAGAAGCTGGGGCAGAATTTCATCCTTTGCGCCTTCTGCGGTAATTTTGCCTTCGGACAAAACGATGATC
Source organism: uncultured Clostridia bacterium (assembly GCA_944386095.1). Taxonomy (GTDB): domain Bacteria; phylum Bacillota; class Clostridia; order Peptostreptococcales; family Anaerovoracaceae; genus CALWZU01. The sequence continues at coordinate 65,741 of CALWZU010000001.1, forward strand.
CTGTCCGCAATATTCAGAATCCTTTCCTGGTGGGAAATAACTACGATGGAGCCTTTGGTTTCTTTTTGGAGCTTGCCGAACACATCGATCAGATTGTTGAAGCTCCAAAGATCGATTCCGGCCTCCGGTTCGTCAAAAAGGGTCAGCTTTGTTTTGCGGGCCATGATCATGGCGATTTCGATCCGTTTGATTTCTCCGCCGGAAAGGCTGCCGTCCACGTCCCTGTCGATATAATCCTTCGGACAAAGCCCTACATCGTGCAGATATAAGCACAGACGGTTTTCATCGATTTTTTCCCCTACGGAAAGCTCCAGCAGATCCCGGACGGTAATGCCCTTGAAACGGACCGGCTGCTGGAAGGCGAAGCTGATGCCCGCATTGGCCCGCTGGGTGATGCTGTCATTTGTAATATCAACGCCATCCAGAAAGATCTGCCCTTCCGATAAGGGCATTAAACCGGAAATCACCTTGGCAAGGGTAGATTTGCCGCCGCCGTTTGGCCCGGTGATCACGACAAATTCATGGTCTTTTATGGTAAGGTTAATGTCTTTGAGAATTTCTTTATTTCCATCATCTACGTCTACGCAGATATGCTTTAATTCCAGCATAATATTCCCTCTCTTTGTTTTGGAATCAATTTCGCAAACATGCCGGTGCCGGCACGTCCACATTTCATTTTAACATGTTATGAAAAAATGTCTATATCCTTTCCCTATAATGAAAAAGCCCATTTTTTTAAAAATGGGAAAAGAAGCATCTTCAAAAATGCCGAAGGCCGGCTTTTAAAGCAAGCTCTAAAAACCTATAATACCAGCCGCATTCGAAACCGGCCTTGGATCAGTTCAAACTGGCAAACGGCGCTGTATTTTTCACAGAAGGCGGAAATGGACTGAACGCCCAGACCGTGGCCTTCCCGGCGGGCTATGGGAAGTCCTTTGCTGTCAAAGGAGACGTTTTCTTTGCAGGGGTTGGAAACCTCCAGCATCAAAGAGGGGCTGGATACCATCCGGCAGCGGATCCACCGTTTTTCCGGCGGCAGCGTCAAATTGGCGTGAAGGGCGTTTTCCAGGGCATTGGCTAAAACGACAGCCAGCTCTCCTTCTTCTGCGGGCAGCGTATCGGGCATGGAAATTTTTACATCCAGCTGAATATTTTCCAATTGTGCTTTTTTAAAATAGGAAGAAAAGACGGCGTTCAGAATCGGAGGCCGGCACCAGCTAGTTTCTTTTATCTCATCCAGCTGACCAAGGGCGGTGTTTAGGAAATCCAAAGCGATTTCCTTTTTCCCCCGGGATACCAGCTCTGCCGCGGTCAGAAGCCGGTGGCGCAGATCATGACGCTGGGTGCGGATCGTATGTTCAGCGGCCTGTACCGCTTCTATGCGGTTTTGCAGAGCGGACAGCTGTAAAGAAAAAAGCTGGGCGGCGTGGCGGGTCTGGGCTTCTTGTTGGATGCTGGAAAAAAGAAAAACCAAAACGGAATAAAATCCCACCATCAATAGAGAAATCGCAGGCTTAAGGACGGTGCTCATATAATCGATGCCTGCATAGCCGGGAATCAGATAAAGCAGGATCCCGTAATATGTGGCGATCACAAGACACGGCAGCCACCATCCTTTTTGCAGCTCCCAAAGGATCTGCAGAAATAAGGGCCTCAGAAATCTCAGCAGGAACCACAATACGGCGGCTGTCGAAAGAAAATAAGCGGTGACCAAAACCCAAAGCTTGCCGGAAAAAAAGTACGCGAAACTGGCAATATGCTGAACCATAAGGCAAAACAGGACGGCGGTCAGGACCTGAAAAATCAGACGCCAGCCCCGAATGCGGCTCAGGAAGAAAAAAAGCAGAAAAGACGGAAGATGAACAACAAAGGAATAGCTGCGAACAGCGGCATCTACGCCGGCAAAATGATACAGCAGGGCCAAAAACACCATAAGCAGGCCTGTAACGCTATAGACTGTCAGGATGGTAGGGCGAAGCGCATAACGGCTGTCCAGAAACAGCAGAATCATTGTCATACCCAGAACTGTCATGTATTCTAACATAAACAGATCTATCATTTTGTTTCCTCCAGCCAGTAACCTCCCCAGGCTTTTTTAAAGCTTGCCGCCGAGGACCGGGGCAGCGCTACGCTCTGACCGTTATCCAAAAGCGCCGTTTGTTTGTTGACGCCGGTCACATGCTGAAAATTCAGTACAAAGCTGGCGCCGCACAGATAAAAACGCCTGTCGGAAAGAAGGGAAGAAACCATATCCCGGAAGGGAAGACGAATGGTCTGGGAATCTATGACGCCGTCTGTGCAGTAATAGCGTATGCGGCGCCCCATCCGTTCCGCATACAGGATGTGTTCGAAAAGAATATGCCGGGGGCCGTTTGTGGTGGAAATGATGATGCCTTTGCTTTGTCCCAGACGCCGTTTTTCTATGGCCTCATCCAGTATTAAAAAAAACCTGGTTTTTTCTACAGGCTTAAGCAGATAGAAAAAAGCCCGGACATCATAGCTGTCAGCGGCAAAGTCGTTGGAAGTGGAAAGAAAGATAATTTCGCCCGGATTTTCTAACAGGCGCAGCTTCCGGCCTGTTTGGATGCCATCTGCACCCGGCATGAGGATATCAAGTATATAAAGGTCAAAGCCGCCGATTGTGTCCGCTCTTTCCAGCAGCGCTTCGCCGGAGTGAAAGGCTTCTATTTGTACCGGTTCGTCGGGACGGCTTTGAAAATAGTCGCAAAGCAGTCTTTGAAGCTGTTCCAGCTGCATGGTATCGTCATCGCAAACGGCAAACCGCAGCATGTATTTTCCCCCTTTTTTAAGAGAACGTGAAAATAGCGTTTATATAAATGAATTTCAGAATGTTGTTTCGTTTGGAAAAGACGTTAAAAATATAATAGCATTAAGCCATGCCGCCATCAAGTAAAAAAAGGGGATGAGGAGGCAGTTTGACCAGGGAACGAAGGGGATAAAATAAAAACGACGTCTTTGGATTTTCCGCTGACGTCGTTTGAAATTGGTACTCCGTCGGGGGCTCGAACCCCGGACACCCTGATTAAGAGTCAGGTGCTCTACCAGCTGAGCTAACGAAGCATATTGTTTCGTAACAGTGAATAGTTTAGCACTATGGGGTTAGTTTGTCAACATTTTTTTCAGATAATTGACCAGAGAAGCCGCCGCCTCTTTTGGGTCTCCTTCTATACGCAGGCACTTTCCTTTTTGGACCGGGGTAAAGACTCTCACAACCCGGGTAGGAGAGCCCTCAAGCCCGATTCTGCGGATTTCCAGCCCTCTCAGATGGGATTTGTCCCAAATTTGAATTTCACGGGTCTGAAAGGCTTTCAGCAGGTTAGGAAGATTTGGAAGGCGTCCCTGCTTTTGATTTTGCATCACCGTAAGAAGGCAGGGCATTTCAGCCTGGAGCATTTCATAGCCATCTTCCCATTTTTGACGGGCAAGGACGGTATGCGCCTGAAGGGTAAAAGCTTCCACATAGGAAATCTGAGGGATGTCAAGTCTCTGGGCAAGCTCTGGGCCCACCTGAGCGGTATCGCCGTCAATGGCCTGTCTGCCGCATAAAATCAGGTCATAGCCCCCGATTCGGCGAATTGCCAGAGAAAGCAGATAAGCGGTGGCAAGGGTATCGGAACCAGCAAAAGCGCTGTCGCATAAAAGAACACCTTCGTCAGCGCCAAGGGCGATAGCCTCCGTCAGCGCCAGGGAAGCCTGTCGGGGCCCCATACACAAAACGGTTACGTGAGCGCCCTTTTCTTCCTTTTGCCGGAGCGCTTCCGTTAAAGCCGCTTTGTCATCGGGATTGATGATGCTGGGAAGTCCCTGGCGGATCAGGGTATTGGTCTGAGGATCCAGCTGTACCTGCGCCGTATTGGGAACCTGCTTGATGCAGACGATGATATTCATGGGTTTGCCTCCCTTCCAGGCTTTCTGTTAATTTCTATTATACTACGATTTGAAAAAAAGCAAAAACAAAATCGAGGCGGTTTTAAACCGCCCCGTTTTGTTTAAATATACGTTTTTCAGATCCGATAAGGATGCTTATTTGGATCTTTCAGCCAGTAAATCTTCCGCGTTGTCCCACTCAGCGATGATCTGAGGAATTACCTTGTACAGGTCGCCAACGATGCCGTAGTCAGCAACTTCGAAAATCGGCGCATCGGGATCCTTGTTGATGGCGACGATGCAGTCGGATGTCTGCATGCCAGCCAGATGCTGGATCGCACCGGAAATGCCGCAGGCAAAATAGATTTTCGGCTTAACGGTGGTACCGGTCTGACCAACCTGATGAGAGTGGTCGATCCAGCCAGCGTCAACCGCAGCTCTGGAGGAACCAACAACGCCGCCAACCTTGTCAGCGAATTCCTTGATCAGGTTGAAGCCTTCGGGGCCGCCCAGTCCTCTTCCGCCGGAGCAGATGATGTCCGCGTCTGTCAGGGAAACGATTTCCTTCGCAGCCTTTACAACGTCAACAACCTGCGTATGGATATCGGCTGCTGTCAGGTTTACCTTTACGTTGATCGCTTCGCCCTTCAGAGAAGTATCTTTTTCTCTTTTCTTCATAACGCCAGGTCTTACGGTAGACATGGTAGGTCTGGTTCTGGGCGTTACGATGGTCGCCATCAGGTTACCGCCGAAAGCAGGACGCGTCTGCTTCAGCAGGTCTTTCTTGGGATCTTCCGGAGTGAGACCTTTTGTATTGCAGGTGGTCTTTGTTTCCAGGAAGTTGATGTAGTGGTTCATATCGATATCCAGTCTTGTGCAGTCAGCGGTCAGGCCGGTATCCAGTCTTGCGGCAACTCTGGGAGCCAGGTCTCTTCCGATGTGAGTCGCGCCGAAGATAACGATTTCAGGTTTGATTTCTTCGATGGCGTCGGTGAGAACCTTGGCATAGCCATCTGTGGTGTACTGCTTGAGCAGAGGATCCGCCAGTACGTATACTTCGTCAGCGCCATAGGCAAACAGCTCTGCTTCCAGGGGCTTAACGTCTTCTTCCGCACCGATGAGAACGCCGCAAACTTTGGTTCCTTCGGGCATTTCTCTGGATAATCTGTAGCCTTCGCCGATCAGTTCAAGGGCTACGTTCATCAGCTTGCCATGTCTCTGTTCGGCATAAACCCAAATATTTTTAACATCATCAAAGTTGATAGCCATATCTGTTCCTCCTCATTAAATAATATTCTTTTCTTTTAAGCTGCAGATCAGGTTGATAGCCAGGTCTTTTTCTGTGTCGCCCGCTACCTTCTGTCCTGCTCCTTTTGGTTTGGGTGTGAAGGATTTGAATACGTTTGTAGGAGAAGCCTTCAGGCCAACGGTCTCAAGGTCAACGCCGATGTCCGCAGCGCCCCAAACTTTGATGTCGTGCTTAACGGCATGATAGATGCCTTTGATATACATGTATCTGGGAGTGTTCAGTTCCTTGATGGCTGTGAGCAGGCAAGGTGTTTTAACCTTGATCAGTTCATAACCGTCTTCCAGCGCTCTCTGAACGGTGATTTCGTTTCCGTCGATCTGGAAGTCCTGTACGTATGTAACCTGAGGAATTCCCAGTTTTTCAGCGATCTGAGGACCAACCTGAGCGGTGTCGCCGTCGATAGCCTGTCTGCCTGCAAAGATGAAGTCAAAGTCGCCCAGCTTTTTGATGCCGGCGGTGATGGCGTTGGAGGTAGCCCATGTGTCGGAACCGCCCAGAGCTCTGTCGGACAGAAGAACAGCATCGTCAGCGCCCATAGCCAGACATTCCTGCAGCATTTCTACAGCCTGAGGAGGTCCCATGGTGATAACGGTGATGGTTGTTCCCGGATATGCGTCTTTTACTTTTAACGCTTCTTCCAATGCGTTCGCATCGTCGTGATTTAAGATACTTTCTACGCCGTCTCTGATCAGTGTTCCGGTTTCCGGATTGGTCTTGATTTCGTTTGTGTTCGGAACCTGCTTCGCGCACACGATAATTTTATATGCCATGATATGTTCCTCCTTCTCTTACTTATTTGTCTTTACCAAAGATTTTTCCAGCGATAACGATCTTCTGAACTTCAGAGGTACCTTCATAGATCTCGGTGATCTTAGCGTCTCTCATCATTCTTTCAACCGGATAATCCTTTGTATAGCCGTAGCCGCCGTGGAACTGTACGCACTTTGTGGTAACCTTCATAGCGGTTTCGCCGGCAACCAGCTTCGCGATCGCGCTGGCTTCGGAATATTCCTGATGCAGATCCTTGAAGTTAGCCGCTCTGTAGATCAAAAGTCTTGCAGCTTCGATTTCAGCCTTCATAGCGGCCATTTCGAACTGAAGAGCCTGGAACTGAGACAGCTTCTTGCCGAATTGTTTTCTCTGCTTCATGTAGTCAACGGTTACGTCAAAAGCGCCCTGCGCAATACCCAGAGCCTGGGAAGCGATACCGATACGGCCGCCGTCCAGCGTGGTCATGGCAACCTTGAAGCCATCGCCAACCTTACCCAGCACGTTTTCTTTGGGAACGATGCAGTCCTGGAAGATCAGCTCTGTTGTGGAGGATGCGCAAATACCCAGTTTGTCTTCGGTTTTACCAATGGAGAAGCCTTTGAATCCTTTTTCTACGATGAAAGCGGTGATGCCGCCTCTGTTGCCCTTTGCTTTGTCTGTCATAGCCATTACGACGAAGGTATCGGCATAGCCGCCGTTTGTGATGAATACCTTTGCGCCGTTGAGCACGTAGTGGTCGCCAGCGTCAACTGCGATGGTCTGCTGACCGGCGGAGTCAGTACCGGCGTTGGGCTCTGTCAGACCGAAAGCGCCCAGCTTTCTGCCGGAAGCCAGATCCGGAACGTACTTTTTCTTCTGTTCTTCGTTACCCCAAGCAAAGATCGGCCATGTGCACAGAGAAGTATGAGCGGAGCAGATAACGCCTGTGGAAGCGCAAGCTCTGGATAATTCTTCTACGGTGATCGCATAAGCAACGTGGTCGCCGCCAGCACCTTCGTATTCTTCCGGATAAGGAATACCCATCAGGCCGTATCTAGCCATTTTTTCTACTGTTTCGGTGGGGAATCTGTGCTCTTTGTCAATATCAGCAGCAATTGGTTCCACTTCATTAGTAGCAAACTTTCTTACCATTTTTCTAACTGTTTCTTGCTCTTTGGTAAGATTAAAATTCATTTGAACTCCTCCTTTTTTTAGTCAAGTGTTTTTTATCTCATAAAAATTCCCGCCCGGCAAGGAGCAGAGGAATCTCTATAAAAATACAAGCTTTGGCCATTCTATAGAGAATGGGGCGAAAATCAAGGGGTTTTTTTCAGAAAGGATAGAAAATCCGATTGATTGCCGTCCTAACTAATATTATTATATTAGCGGAAAAGAATCAAGCAAAATATTGATTTTTTTTTAACAAAATCGCAAAAAGAAACGCTTCGACAGGAAGAAACTAGAAATTCTGAAAATCGACCCCTAAATAGAGGAAAACAAATGTTTTTTAAACTGTATTTTGTGGATTTTAAAATGCCTTCATTTTACCAAGACGCGGCGGGGGAATATCTGAAGCGGCTGCAAAAATATTGCAAAATGGAAGTGATTTCTGACAAAAACCAAAAGGCGCTTTTAAAAAAAATCCAAAGTGATTGGCCCTGCCTTTTGCTGACACCAAAAGGCAGGTGTCTTTCGTCAGAAGAGCTTGCGGCGCGGATCGAGGATATGGAACAAAGGGGAAACGCCCGGTGGAGCATTTTGATCGCCAATGAGGACAAGCAGCTGTATGAGAAGCTTTCCGGGCCTGTGGTCCAGATGGCTCTGACGCCGCTTTTTCTTTCGGAGGGGCTGACCTTGGTAACAGCGCTGGAGCAGATCTACAGGGCCTACAAGATCATCCATAAGGAGCCGTATCATAAATAAAGGGCGGGATTTATCATATAATATATCATCGTAATCATATAGGATTTTTCGTCATGCCGGGGCAAACCCGTATCCTCTATTTTTACGATTTTTCCAGGGAAAGGGCCGTAACGAGCTGTTCTAAAAAGAGGATCCGCATCAGCTGATGGGGAAAGGTCATGGGAGAAAAGGAAAGCCGCATATGCGCTTTTTTCAGGACTTCTTCAGAAAGGCCCAAAGAGCCGCCGATCAGAAAAACCAGAGGCTGATTGGAATGCCGGTGCAGAATTTCGGAAAAGCCCCTTGTATCCTTCATAACGCCGTCTATTGCCAGGGCAATGATATAAGACCGGGGAGGAATTTGTTTTAAAAGCGCTTTTCCTTCCCGGTTTTTGATGGCTTCATTTTGATTTGAAGAATTGTGCTCGTCGGTTTTTTCGTCTTTTATTTCGATGATCTGAAACCGGCCGAGCTTTGACAGCTGTCGGGAAAAATAATCGGAGGCCTCCCGGAAAAAGGGTTCTTTCAATTTTCCTACCGCAATCAACGTAATATCCATAAAGCCTCCTTCTTATACCCGGAAAACGGGACTGAACTGATCCCTTTGCAGCAGATGAAGCTGAAGCTGGCTTCCCGGGAAAAGGCGATGCTCCTCCATGACGTTTTTGACCGTTTCAAAGGCCATTTCCGGGAAATTGTTTTCCTTGCTCAGATGTCCCAGAAGGATCTGACGGGGCTTGGATAGCCGGGAGGCGATGTGGACGATGGCTTCTCCTGCGGCTTCATTGGATAAATGGCCCTGCCGGCTTAGGATACGCTGCTTTAAAAACCAGGGGTATTTGCCCATTTTCAGTATGTTTTCATCGTGATTGGCCTCCAGCAGCAGAAGATCCGCATCGGTGATCTCATCCAGCATCGCCTGGGTGATGCAGCCGGTATCTGTGGCTGTGCTGATCTGTCGGCCATAGGCTCTGAGAGAAAAACCCACGGGCTCCACTGCGTCGTGACTGACGGGAAACGGCGTGACTTCCACTCCTCCCAGGGTGAAGGCTTTTCCTGTTTGAAAGCATTGCAGCTGGATTTCCTGAGGCCGTTTCATCAGCTGGAGCATTTCCTTGCCGGTTTTTTCATTGGTATAAAGAGGTACCTGGAATTTCCGGCTTAAAAGCTCGGCGCCTTTGATATGATCCACATGTTCGTGGGTGATCAGGACAGCGGAAAGCTGCCGGGGATCCAGCCCCAGCGTCTGGAGCTTTTCCGTGATTTTTTTGCAGGAAATGCCGGCGTCAATGAGAAGCAGGGTTCTGCCTGCGCCGACCAGATAGGAATTTCCGCTGCTGCCGCTGGCAAGAGAACAAAATTGAAAGATCAATGGAACCATCCTCCTGTTAAATCCGCCTGATCGTCAGGTGTCTATGTTAAAATGGAATTGGCGTATATGACGGCTCCGGAGACGGGAGCCGGGATTTTTCGGGATCTTTTGATCCCGCCCTTTTATTTTTCGAAGGCCTGCTGATAAAAAATCTCTCCGCTGCCGCAGGTGATCCGCCACATGGGAAAGGCGGTATCGGCGGAGACCTCAGACATTTCCTGATAGGGAGAATCCAGCTTATAGACCAAGGAGATGTCTGTGATCGTTATAGGCTGGTTTTGGGGATGTTCCGACAGGAAGGATAAAAGGGCGGTGGTGGCGGGGATAAGGCTTCCTTTGTTTTTTCCGTATTCCAGCGGGGTCAGCCATTGCCGCTGCATATGGACGACGCCTTCGGGAGAAACGGTGCAAAGGATAAAGCAGCCTTCGA
>CALWZU010000002.1 GCA_944386095.1 uncultured Clostridia bacterium
TCTTTCCGCCCGCTTCTTTTTCCTGTATAAATGATTCACAAGGAGCACAAAGACCACAAACAGCACAAGCAAAGCCAATGCGCCTGCCAGGATCCATTTCAAAATGCCCAGAACCTTTCCCGGAAGGCTGTCCGGCGCAAACAGGCCTGTTTCCGGCGGCACCGCGGCCGCGGCCACCGCATCGGCTGTCCCGATCACCTGCCCTCCATAGGAAACCGTTACCGTTCCCAGGCTGTCTCCCTCCTTTACCGGCGCCTTGACCGAAGAGGGCACATCCAGGCTGATTTCAAATTCCTCCCATTGGTGTCCTGCCGGGACCGTCAGGGCGATATCCTCTCCCGCCGTTACAGCTACCTTATCCTGGCCGCCGTTTTTGACCCGGACCGTTGCCAGGGTTTCCCCCGCTTCTACCCCCCGGCGGCTGTCATAATAGGTAAAGCCGTAATCCAGAAGCTTCATGGCGTCTACAAAAATCTGCTCGGATCTGGACTTGAGCACCACCGCGATCAGCTCCCTGTCCTGGCGCTTGGCAGATGCCACGATGCAGCTGCCCGCCGCCTGGGTATAGCCTGTTTTGATGCCCGTCGCTCCCTCGTATTTTCCGTATACCAGGGTACCGTCATAATCGAATTTTCTTGACTGGTCAAACAAAAGCCGGTTGGAATTATTAAAGATACGTATCTCAGACTGCTTGTTGGTGGGCTGCATCTCATAGCTGACGGTGCCTACAAAATGGCGGAAAGCGTCGTATTCCATCCCCTTTCTGGCCATCATGGCAAGATCGTAGGCCGTGGTGGTATGCGCCTGGTCGGGAAGGCCGTTTGGATTGGTAAAATGGGTATTTTCCGCCCCCAGTTCCTTGGCTCTTTCATTCATCATCTGGGAAAAATCTTCCACCGTACCGCCGATGGCCTTTGCCAGCGCCACCGCCGCATCGTTGGCCGATTCCAGCATCATGGCATACATCAGCTCCTCCACCGTGACCACCTCGTCCTCTATCAGATAGATCCGGCTGCCGTTGGTATAGGCCGCTTCCCGGTCGATGGTCACCTCCTGCTGCAAATTCATATGCTCCAGGGTCAGAATCGCCGTGAGGATCTTGGTGGTGCTGGCTGGATAAAAGGACTGATCCATGTTTTTCTGATACAGGATCTGCCCTGAGCAGGCGTCGATCAGGACCGCGCCCTCTCCTGCGATAGAGGGCAGGCTGCCCTCTCCGGAAATGTCCTGCCATTGCTGGGGCAAAAGCGCTTTCGCGCCGGAAGGCTTTTCCACCTCCGGCAAAAGCCCCTGTTCATCCGAATCTTCCTTTTCTCCCGCCTCGTGCGGCTGAGAAGAAACTGCCTCCTGGGAATCAGAAGAAACCTCCCCTACAGGAGGCGCTTCGATCCCAAAGGCAGGCAGGCAAGGCCCCGTAAGAAAAAGCAGGGCGATCAGAATAAAAGAGAAAAAGGGATTTTTTAAATACTTCATGGTCATTCTTCCTTATATGTCACTTCGTCATATATGTCGTTTTTGTTCGTTTCATTTTTTATCGCTTTATTATAGCATAAGGATAACACAGGTTTTTTTCTCTAATGTGACGGCTTTTTTATTTTTTTCTTACATTTCACCTTCTCCCTAAGGGGTCTTTCAGAGGCCCTTCATAATAATCCCGGACTTTTTTTCGATATACCCAAAACTCGTTCGGCTTTTTTACTATATTTTTTGTAAAATCCCATTTTTTTATTTCCTCTGACCCCATTATCTGGTACAATAATGGGTAAATGATACGATCAAAAGAGGAGGAAATGCCATGAAATATCTAATCGTTTTAACCGATGGCGCGGCAGACCGTCCAGTGGAAGCCCTGGGCGGGAAAACCCCTCTTCAGACGGCGAATATGCCCAACATCAACCAGCTGGCGCAGCATTCCGAAGTCGGCCTTGTCAAAACCATTCCCGACGGCATGTCTCCCGGCAGCGATGCGGCAAACCTCTCTGTCATGGGCTACGACCCCAAGGTATATCATACCGGACGTTCTCCCCTGGAGGCGGTCAGCATGGGCATTCACATGTCAAAGACCGACGTGGCTTTCCGGTGCAACCTGGTCACCCTGACAAAAGAAGAGCCCTATGAAGAAAAAACCATCATCGATCACAGCGCCGGCGACATCACCAGCCAGGAAGCCGCCCAGCTGATCCAGGCGGTCAACGAAAAGCTAAGCACTGACAATATCCGGTTTTATCCGGGCTTCAGCTACCGTCACGCCATGATCGTCCATGACGGTCGGACGGACTTTACCCTGACGCCCCCTCACGATATCCTGACCCGGAAAATCCGGGATTATCTCCCCCCGGACGATGAAAAAACCGGCTTTATCCTGGATATGATGAAAAAAAGCTATGAAATTTTACAGGACCATCCCGTCAACCGGGCCAGACGGGAAAAGGGCCTGAATACAGCCGACTCCATCTGGATCTGGGGGCAGGGAAGAAAGCCCAAGCTTTCCAGCTTTTCCGAAAAGTACGGCGTAAACGGCGCGGTGATCTCCGCAGTGGATCTGATCAAGGGCATCGGCCTTTGCGCGGGGCTGGATTCCATCGATGTGGAAGGCGCCACGGGCACCCTTCACACCAATTATGAAGGCAAGTGCCAGGCCGCCATCCAGGCTTTCCGCCAGGGTAAGGATTTTGTTTACATTCACCTGGAAGCCCCGGACGAATGCTCCCACCAGGGAGACATGGAAGGCAAAATCCAGTGCCTGGAGCTGATCGATGAAAAAATCACCGGCCCGTTAAAGGCGTATCTTGACAGCACCGGCGAAGACTACAAACTCATGGTGGTGCCCGATCATCCTACGCCCCTTGCTCTTCGCACCCATTCCTCAGAAGAGGTACCCTTTGTGCTGTATGACAGCCGCAAGGATAGTAAGGGGCAGGAAAACAGCTACAGCGAAGCTTCCGGCGCCAAGGGCCTGTATTTTTCCACCGGCTATCAGCTTACAGACTATTTTTTCAAAGGATGACCCTTCAGAGCGCCTATCCGTAACCGAAAGCCGGCCTCTTCCGGGAGGCTGACCCCGCGGCGCCCGCCGGGAAGCGGCCCGCGTCATATAAACCATTTAGGGAAAGAAAAAGGTAAAACATGATGCTCAAATCAAGTAGGAGGAAACGATAATGGAGAGAGTGTTCAACTTCTCAGCAGGTCCTTCCATGCTGCCCCTCGAGGTTCTCGAAAAAGCTGGAAAAGAAATGACAAACTATAACGGCTGCGGCATGTCCGTCATGGAAATGAGCCACCGTTCAAAGGAATTCGACCAGATCATCAAGGAGGCCGAGCAGCTGTTCCGGGAGCTGATGAAGATCCCCGACAACTATAAGGTCCTGTTTTTACAGGGAGGCGGCTCTACTCAGTTCGCCATGGTGCCCCTGAATCTTATGCGCAAATCCAAAAAGGCCGATTACATCGTAACGGGCCAGTGGGCAAAAAAAGCCATGCAGGAGGCGAAGAAATTCGGTGATATCAAAGTCACGGCCACTTCCGAGCCAGACGTTTACACCTATATACCCAAGGTTTCCAAAGAGGACTTCCGGGAAGACGCCGACTATGTTTATATCACCATGAACAACACCATTTACGGCACCACCTATCCCTATATCCCCGATACCGGCGATATCCCTCTGGTGGCGGATATGTCCTCCAACATCCTTTCTCAGGAATACGACATTTCCAAATTCGGCCTGATCTTCGCGGGCGCTCAGAAAAACATCGGTCCCGCCGGTCTTGTGGTGACTGCGATCCGGGAAGACCTGATCGGCTTTGCCGGCCCGGAGGTCCCCACCATGCTCAACTATAAAACCCAGGCCGACAACGATTCCCTCTATAACACACCGCCCACCTATTCCATTTACTTCGCCAAGCTGGTCTTTGAATGGGTCAAGAAAATGGGCGGCGTAGGAGCCATGTACCAGCGCAACCTCCGCAAGGCGAAAAAGCTCTACCAGGCCATCGACGACAGCAAGCTGTTCCGCTGCCCGGTCAACCCGGAGGACCGCTCTCTCATGAACGTGGTTTTTGTCACGGGAGACGAGACCCTGGACAAAAAATTCGTAGCCGAAGCCAAGGCTGCCGGTCTTGTTAACCTGGGAGGCCACAGAACCGTAGGCGGCATGAGAGCCAGCATTTACAACGCCATGCCCGAAGAAGGGGTAGACGCTCTGATCGCGTTCATGGCCAAATTCGAAAAGGAAAATCGATAAGGGAGAATCAAAATGTTTAAGATCGCAACGCTGAATAAAATTTCGCCCAAGGGACTGGCGAAGCTGGATTACAAATACGAAATCATCGATGATGTAAACGAGGCTGACGGCATTCTGGTCAGAAGCTATAAAATGCACGATATGGCCTTTTCCAAAAACCTGAAGGCCATCGCCAGAGCCGGGGCCGGGGTCAACAATATTCCCCTGGAGCGATGCGCCGAAGAAGGCATCGTGGTCTTCAATACCCCCGGAGCCAATGCCAACGCTGTAAAGGAGCTGGTTTTCGCAGGCATGTTCGCCGATGCCAGAAACATCGTGGCCGGCGTGGAATGGGCAAAGACCCTGGATCCTGCCGGAATCGGAGACGCCGTTGAAAAGGGCAAGGGCGGCTTTGCGGGAACCGAGCTGAGAGGAAAAACCATCGCCGTCATCGGCCTTGGCGCCATCGGCGTAGCCGTCGCCAACACCGCCTCCGACCTGGGTATGGTGGTTGTCGGCTACGACCCCTATATGTCCGTTTTTTCCGCCATCAACCTTTCCCGTAAGATCTCCGTGGTACAGACCCTTGAAAAGGCTCTGGCAAAGGCGGACTACGTAACCGTTCATGTACCCGCCATGGATTCCACCAAGGGCATGATCAACGCCGACTGCTTCCAGGCCATGAAACGGGGCGTCAAGCTGGTCAACTTCGCCAGAGGGGAAATCGTGGATCAGGATGCACTGGAAGCGGCTCTGAACGGGGGCAAGGTATCCAAATACATCACCGACTTCCCTTCCGCCAGATTCATCCAAAATGAAAAGGTGCTGAGCATCCCCCACCTGGGCGCTTCCACTGCGGAGGCGGAGGAAAACTGCGCTATGATGGCGGCCGAGGAAATCGCCGATTATCTGGAAAACGGCAACATCACCAATTCCGTCAACTTCCCCTCCTGCTCCATGGGCGTTTCTCAGTCTCAGGGAAGGATCGCGATCATTCACAAAAACAAAACCGACGCCATCACCAATATTACGGCGGCGATGAACGGGCTGAACGTGATCATCGAGCATATGACCACCGTCAGCAAGGGCAGCATCGCCTACTGTCTGATCGATGCCAACCGGACCATTACCGAAGAGGAAAAAGACAGCATCCGCTTTGACGGCCTGATTTCCGTCAGGGTGGTAAAATAAAAAGCAGACGCGAAATCCAAAAGCATTCGGCCATCCTCGCTTTTGCAGGATCCGCCGGTATGTCCTTTGTCCGGCCAGCGGAGGATGGGAGTCCCCATCCTCCGTTTTTTTCGAAAAACGAAAAAGGAAAAGGAGACCCTTTATGTTCGGAGTCAGCAAAAACCGGATGATCCGTATTTTCATGTATCTGAAAAAGGATCTGGCAGACCCCTATTATCAAAATATCGCGCCGGGGCTGGCCTATTATTTCCTGCTTTCCATGATCCCCCTGTTTCTTCTGATGGGGCAGCTTTCCGGAATTTTTTCCCTCAGTATGCGTTATCTGGCCGATTATATCGAAGGCTACCTGCCCCAGGAAATCGCCGCCATGGTCCTGCCTTTTCTAACCACCGAAATGACAAAGGGCGGATTGATCGCCAACGCCATTTTCCTGGTTACCACCTTGTATCTGGCTTCCCGGGCCATGTACGCCCTGATCAAAATCAGCGACAACGCCTATGGCATCCCCGAGCGGGAAAGCCGCTTCCTTCTTTCGGCCTCGTTTATCAAGCAGCATATAAAAGCCGCCGTTATGACCTTTTTCATGCTGTTTATCATCCTGTTTTCCCTTTTGATCATCGTAGTCGGCAGAAATCTGATCGATCTGCTTTTGGAAAAATTCCAGCAGATCAGCTGGTTTCACTCCCTTGATTTTCTGTGGAACCTTCTGGCGCCGCCCCTGTCTCTGTTTTTGTTTTTCTGCATCCTTTTGCTCGTGTACTGGGCCATGCCCTCCCGCCGGATCCCGGTACGCCGCGTCCTGCCCGGCGCCGTCTTCGCCTCGGCGGGTATTTTCCTTTCCTCCTTCATCTACATGATCTACGTGAGATTTTTCTGGGATCCCAGTCTGATTTACGGGACCCTTTCCGGCATCGTGATTTTGCTTTTATGGTTTTTCATCATCGGTCTGGTGCTGGAACTGGGAATCCTGCTCAACAGCGCCGTAGAACGCAGCCGGCGTCCCTAAAGCCCCGCCTCTTAAAGGGCCCTTAAAGCCAGCCTTCCCCTTCAAAGAAAAAACCGCCAAAGCTGGATCCTTGGCGGCACAGGGATACATTCCCTTTTCCTTCTCTTATCGTTTTACCTTTCCTTTCCGGCTTCTTCTCTCAGCAGCGCCTCCAGCCGGCTCAAAGCCCTGGCTCTGTGGCTGATCCGGTTTTTTACCTGAGAGCTGAGCTGTCCGAAGGTTTCCTCAAAGCCCTCGGGCACAAACATGGGATCATACCCAAAACCCTGGTCCCCTCTCAGTTCTCTGAGCAAATGCCCGGGACATTCCCCTCTTGCCGCGAGGACCCTGCCGTCGGGATACACCATGGTTACCACCGAAACGAATTTGGCCCTCCGGTTTTCCTCATCCTCCAAAAGAGACAGGAGCTTTTGATTATTGGCATCATCGTCCTTGTCCGTTCCTGCGAACCGGGCGGAATAAACGCCGGGGGCTCCGTTTAAGGCCTCCACCGCAAGACCCGAATCATCGGCGATGGCGATCCTTCCGGAAAGCGCCATGATTTCCCTGGCCTTTTTATAGGAATTCTCCTCAAAGGTCTTTCCGTCTTCCTCCACATCCACATTTTCAAGGCCCGCCTCCTTCTGGGAAATGACCTTCATGCCAAAAGGCTCCATAATGGCCCGCATTTCCTTGAGCTTGTGCTGGTTTTGCGTGGCCGCCACCACCGTCAGGCTTTCCTCTTCTTGTTTTTCCTTTGCCTCCCCGCTTCCAGGGGCTTCCGCTTCCAAAGGCGCCTCTTCCTCAAAAGCCTCCAGGGCCTGGCGCTGAACGGCATAAAGAGCCATGCAGCCCTTTTCCGCAAGCGCCAGCATCTCATCCATCTGCCCTCTGGTAAAGGGATGGGCTTCTCCGGTTCCCTGCACCTCGATCAGCTCTCCCGCCTCTGTCATCACCACATTCATATCCACCTCGGCCCGGGAATCCTCTTCATAGGGAAGATCCAGCCGGATCTGTCCGTCCACGATCCCCACGCTCACCGCCGCCACAGCGTTTCTCACAGGGATTTCGGAGATCATGCCCATGGCCTTCATGCGCCGGAAGGCCAGCATCATGGCTACATATGCCCCTGTGATGGAAGCGGTTCTGGTGCCGCCGTCGGCCTGGATCACATCGCAGTCTATCCAAAGGGAAAGCTCCCCCATTTTTTCCATATCCACCACGCTGCGCAGAGCCCTGCCGATCAGCCGCTGTATTTCCGTGCTTCTGCCATCTACCTTTCCCCGGGAAGAATCCCGTTTTTTCCTGGTTGCCGTAGAACCCGGCAGCATGGCGTATTCCGCCGTTACCCAGCCCTGTCCGGTTCCCTTCAGATGAGCCGCTGTTTTTTCCTCTACAGACGCGGTGCAGATAACCTTTGTATTTCCCATCTGAATCAATACCGAGCCTGCCGGGTGCATCAGAAAACCGGGGATGATGTTCACCGGCCTGAGCTGATCATTTTCTCTTCCGTCATAACGCATGGTTCTTTTCACCTATCCTTTTCCGCCCTTTCCAGGCCCTTATAAAGCTCGTCGCTTTCCGGAGGCGCGATCCTTATCCGGTCTTCTCCCCGGATCAAAACCCCAGGCGCCCCCTTCTTTGTCATCCGGCCGATATCCGTTACCGCAACCCCTGCCCGCTTCAATTCTTCCATAAGCAAACAGGCCTTTGCCGGATCCACTACCATCAGCATACAGCCGCTTGAAATCAGCCTCAGCACATCGATGTCAAGGCCCCTGCACAGCTTTTCGGTTACAGGCGCCACCGGAACCCGTTCCGCAAGGATCTCCGCTCCGATACCCGAAGTATGGCACATCTCCCATACGGCGCCAAGCAGGCCTCCTTCCGTCACATCGTGCATGCCGGAAACCCCCGTTTTCCCGGCGATCACACCCTCTGTCACCACGCTTGTCAGGCGGAGCATGGCCTTTGCCTGGCAAAGCTCCTCCGGGGTCAGGATATGGCCGAGCCTGGCGCCCCGGTCAGAAGCGATGATGCCCGTTCCTTCAAGCCCCACCTGCTTGGTCACCAGGATCCGGTCTCCTTCCTTGATGTTGCGGGAATCCACGCTGTCCCCCGCCGGGCATTTCCCAATGGCCGTGGAAACGATCACCGGCTGTCTGACAGAGGGGGTAATTTCCGTATGGCCCCCCAGGATCTCCACGTTTTTTTCCCTGGCCGCTTCTCCCGCCTGCTTCATGATCACAGCCACGTCCTCCGCCGTAGTCCCTTCGGGAAGCATCACCGCCAGCATGATCCCAAGAGGCTCCACCCCGTTGGAGGCAATGTCGTTAAGGGTAATATGTATCGCCAGCCGCCCGATTTCCGAAACCGCTCCGGTAATGGGATCGGTGGACAAAACGCAGTCGTAGCTGCCGTAACGCACAACGGCGCAATCCTCGCCGATTCCCGGCCGCTGGATGACCTCCTGCCTTTGGCAGTGGATGTTTTGGAACACCAGGCTCTCCAGCAGCTTACTGTCCAGCTTACCTACAGGTAATTTCATAGCATCCTACCCCGCTTTCTGTATCTTATGCTTTATCCCGGCCCTGCCGGATCATTTCTTCAAACGCATCCTGGCCGATGATGGGAATGCCCAGGGCCTTTGCTTTTTCCAGCTTGCTCCCCGCATCCTCTCCCGCCAGCACCCAGCTTGTTTTTTTGGAAACGCTGCCTGCGGTTTTCCCCCCAAAGCGCCGGATGATCTCCCCTGCCTCCTCTCTTGTCAGAGAGGGCAGCGTCCCGGTGAGCACAAAGGTCATGCCCGCAAACCGGGCGTCCGCCTTTTGCCCGCTGGAAAGGGATTTCATATTGACGCCCGCATCCTTTAACCGGCGAATCATATCCCTGTTGGAAGGATCCCGGAAAAAGGCGGTAAGCTCTCCTGCCACCACTTCGCCGAAATCCGGCAGGGCTTCCAATTCCTCTTTTTTCGCTTCCATCAAATGCTCTATATCCGGGAAATGCTCCGCCAGAGTCCTTGCAGACTGGCGGCCTACGTTTTTGATGCCAAATCCGGTAATCAGCCTGTCCATATCGTTTTTTCGGGAACCGTCGATGGCGGCAAGAAGCTTATCCACGGATTTTTCCTTTCCGATGATCCCCTCCTGTATCAGCTGCTGCCGGAAGGGCTCAAGCCCGTACAGATCCGCCACCGTTTCCACATAACCGCCCTCCATCAGGGCTTCCGCCGCCGCAGGGCCCAGGCCTTCGATATCCATGGCTTCCTTGGAGGCAAAATAAATCAGGGAACGCAGCCGTTTTCCAAAGCAGTGGCTGCTTGTACACTGTAAATGGGCTCCATCCGCCTCCCTTCTGGTAGGGGCGCCGCAGATGGGGCACCTCTCCGGCAGCCGGTAGGGAAGGCTTTCCGGGGGACGTTTTTCCTTTACCACCGAAAGAACCTCCGGTATGATGTCTCCCGCCTTTTGCACCCAGACCGTATCCCCTGCCCGGATATCCTTGGCGTCAATATAATCCTGATTATGCAGGCTTGCCCGGCTTACGGTGGTTCCCGCCAGACGCACCGGCTTCAAAAATGCCAGGGGCGTGATTCTTCCGGTTCTGCCTACCTGGGCAACGATCCGCTCCACGACCGTTTCCTTTTTTTCCGGCTCATATTTATACGCCACCGCCCACCTGGGCACCTTTGCGGTCATGCCAAGACTCTGGCGTTGAGCCAGATCATCCACCTTCACCACCGCTCCGTCGATGCCGTATTCCAGGCTGTCCCTGGTTTTTTCAATTTCATCGATGGCGGAAAGCACCTCCCGGGCGCCAGAGCAGATCCGATAATCCGGCGAAACGTCAAAGCCCTGGGTTTCCAGCCATCGAAGTGTTTCGGAATGCGTCTGAAAGCTTTTTCCCCGGGCGATTTCCAGATTAAAGATAAAGATATTCAAGCCCCGCTCTTTGACCACGGCGCTGTCCAGCTGCCGCAGGGTCCCCGCAGCGATGTTGCGCTGATTCTGATAAACCCGGCCTCCCTCTTCCTTTTGCCGTTTATTGGCTTTTTCAAAATTTTCCCGGGTCATATAGACCTCTCCCCTGATTTCCAGGTAGGGCAGCTTTTCCGGGATTTCCCTTGGAAGGCCCCGGATTTCCAGAGCGTTTTCATACACGCTTTCCCCCGTCACCCCGTCTCCTCTGGTAATGGCTTCCACCAGCCTTCCTTCCCGGTAACGCAGCACCAGGGTCAGGCCGTCGATCTTTTTTTCCACCACAAAGACCGGCTCCTTCAGTTCCTGGCCCATTTTTTCCACAAAGGCTTCCACCTCCTGCCTGGAAAACACATCCTGAAGGCTGATGACCGCAACGTCATGACGTACCTTACGCAGCTCTCTTTTCAGGCCTCCCCCCACCCTTGCCGTGGGAGAATCCGGATCCGCCAGATGGGGATACCTTCGTTCCAGATCTCTTAATTCCAGGGAAAGCCTGTCATAGGCCTGATCGGAGATTTCCGGATCATCCTGGGTATAGTATCGCTCATTATGATAGGCCACCTGGGCCTGAAGCCGTCTGATCTGTTCCCGGACCGTCTCTTCCTCCTCCGGTTTCTCAGCTCCAGAAGAGCCGAATATCGAAATCTGTCTGTTTTTTTCTTCCATACAGCCTACCCTTCCATTTCTTCCGACCCGCTTGTTTCCATTTATTTTTTAAAGGCCTTTTAAAGCCCTTCGCCGTCATCGGGATCCCTTTTCAGATCCGCTCTTTCGGCCTCCACCGGCGGCTGTTCAGACTTTTTCCAGCTGAGCCAGCTGGGGATCCAGCTTTTTGACGCCTTCCTTATCAAAGGCTACGGTAACAACCGCTCCTGATCCGGCCCTTTGGACCCCGATTACCAGTCCCTCTCCGAAAATTCTGTGGCGAACCCTTTCGCCGCCTGCGAAACTGCTGTCCGGCCCCTTGCCTGCCCGGCCCTGTTCCGCAGCCCCTGAAAGGCCCGCTCCTGTCTGTCCCATTTTGGCCGCCGGCGTTTTTCTCTTTGGCTGCAGGCCCCGAAAGAAGGTTTCCCCGAAAGCTTTTTGCTCCTGCTCCCTTCGCCTCTGATAAAGCGCCGGCGTCCCCTCCCCCTTACGGGCCCTGTCAAAGCCCCCGGTTTCAAGGAATACCTCCCGGCTTCTCTGAGGCGTCCTGTCTTCTGTCAGCTCCCGGTCGATCTCATCCAGAAACCGGGAAGGAAGCTGATATTCGCTTCTGCCAAATATCACCCGTCCCTGGGCATAGGTCAGATACAGCACCGCTTTCGCCCGGGTAATGCCCACATAGCAAAGCCGCCTTTCCTCCTCCAGCCCTTCCTGGCTTTCCATAGCCCGCCTTCCGGGAAACAGGCCTTCCTCCATTCCCGGCATGAAAACCGCCGGGAATTCCAGGCCCTTGGCGCTGTGCAGGGTCATCAGTACCACCGCCTCCTCATTGGCGTCATGGTTGTCTATATCCGTCAAAAGGGCTATCTGCTCTAAAAATTCCTCATAGGTCCCCAGGGGATTTTTATGCTCAAAATCATAGATCACCGACTTGAATTCCAGCAGGTTCTCGATGCGGCTTTTGGCTTCAATGGTATTTTGCGCCTCCAACGCCATCAAATACCCGCTTTCGATCAAAAGGGCATCATACAGCTGGGAAATTTTCATCTCATGGCGCTTTTCATGATACCGGGCGATCATTTCCACAAAGGCCGCCGCCTGCTGGGCGGCCTTCCCGGAAAGAACCTCAAGGCCTTCTCCATGCTCCATGGTCCCGAACAGGCCTCCCTCCTGGGTTTGCGCCAAAATAGCCAGCTTTTCCAGAGATTTGTCTCCTATCCCTCTCTTGGGCTCGTTGATGACCCGCCGCAGGCTCACATCATCCCAGGTGTTTTGCACCAGCCTGCAATAGGCTAAAATATCCTTGATTTCCTTCCGTTCATAAAACCGGGTTCCCCCCACGACCCTGTAGGGAATGCCCCGGACGGAAAAGGCCTCTTCAAACAGCCGGGACTGGGAGTGGGTCCTGTAAAGGATCGCCATATCCTGCCAGCGATAGCCCTCCTCTCTGAGGCGGCTGATCTCACCGGCGATAAACGAGGCTTCCTCCTTGTCGGTGGAAAGCCGGGCAAGACGGGGCTTTTCTCCCTTATCCTTTCCCGACCAGAGTTTTTTCTGCTTTCTGGAGAGATTGTTGCGGATCACGCAGTGAGCCGCTTCCAGGATATAGCCTGTAGAGCGGTAGTTCTGTTCCAGCTTCACCACCTTCGCTCCGGGAAAATCCTTTTCAAAATCCAGAATATTGCGGATATCCGCCCCTCTCCACTGATAAATGCACTGGTCGTCGTCCCCCACCACGCAGATATTGGCCTTATCCCCGGCAAGAAGGCGAATAAACGCATACTGTATCTGGTTTGTGTCCTGATATTCGTCCACCATCAGATACTGGAATCGCTGCTGATATTCCCTGAGCACCTCCGGACAGGCTCTGAAAAGCTCCACGGTTTTCAAAAGCATATCGTCAAAATCAAGGGCGTTGTTTTTTTTCAGCTTTTCGCAGTAAAGCGCGAATATCTGGGCGATTTTTCTGTCCCGGAAGGTTTCGCAGCCTTCCTGAAAGGTCTGGGGAGAAATCCCTTTATTTTTACAGTCTCCGATGATCTTTTGCAAATACGGCAAAGGAAAATCCCTGTCGTTTTCTCCCAGCTGGCCCAGGCACTCCTTTAGAACCGATTTCTGATCCAGGGTGTCATATATGGTAAAATCCGGCCGGTAGCCCAGCCGGTCGATATGCTTTCTCAAAATCCGCAGGCAGGCCGCGTGAAAGGTCAAAAGCCACATCCCCGCCGTGCTGTCCACCAGAGCCTCCACTCTTTCTTTCATTTCCTGCGCCGCCTTATTGGTAAAGGTCACCGCCAGGATCTGATAGGGGGCGACCCCCTCATGACCCACCAGATAGGCGATCCGCCGGGTCATCATCGCCGTCTTGCCGCTGCCGGCTCCGGCCACCACCAGAAGAGGCCCCTGCACATGAAGGGCCGCCTCCCGTTGTTTTTCGTTTAGTCCTTGCAGATAGTCCATGTTGTATCCTTTCCCTTTGACGCCCCCGCCGGGATACCGGCCCTTCCTCTCAGAGCCTTCTTCCGAAAAGGGCTGTCCTTTTTACTCATCAAGCAGGCAGCTGCCGCCGATAAATTCCTTTAAGATCGAGTTGTTTAAAATAGCCCATTCATCCTCAATGGGTACAAAATAGGAAAGCAGCTGGGAAAGACGCTTGGCCTCTGTGTATTCCTCTTCCTCAGGGCCCACTCCGTCAAGGAGGGGCTGGCAGTATTTTTTCAAAACCGCCAGTTCATAGGACAGGGAGGAATTGAACATCACATCTGCGTCCTCCTGGAAGGGGAAAATATTTTTTTCTTCTCCTTCCCGGACAGAGGGCCAGGATTTGATGGTTTTCTGAGCCGAATAGCCTCTGGTCCGGTTATCTCTGACGATCCTTCTGAAAAGCCGGGCGTCGGTGGTGGGGATCCGGTTATGGGCGTCGATGCCGATAGCCGTAAAAGGGCTGATATAGATTTTGAATTTATCCCGGATCCGGATCTGGCTTGTTAAAATCTCATTGAGGCCGTGAATCCCTTCGATGATGATGGCTTCGTTTTCCGCCAGGATTTTCTTTCGTTTGCCGAATTCTTTTTTGCCCGTCAGAAAATTATATGTGGGGATATCCGCTTCCTGCCCCCCCAGCAAGGCGTTTAGCTGACGGTTGAAAAGCTCTACGTCCACCGCGTCGATATCCTCAAAGCGGTAAACCCCTTTTTCATCCTTTGGAACGAATTCCCGGTCGATAAAATAGTCATCGGTAGACAATGTACAGGCTCTGATCCCAAGGACATTAAGCTGGATAGCAAGCCGCTGGGCAAAGGAGGTTTTACCGGAAGAGCTGGGGCCGGCAATGAGGATCACCCGCTTTCCCATATCGGATATGGCATTGGCGATTTCCGCGATCTTTTTTTCATGAAGGGCTTCGCAAACCTGGATGATCCTTCTGTACTGGCCTTTTTCCACGGCCCGGTTCAAGAGAGCCACGTAGGGTGTGCCGATCAGGCAGTTCCATCTTTCGGATTCCTTGAAGATTTCCCCCATCATCCTGTCGTGGCGGAAGGGCGGAAGCTCTCTTGGATTTTTGATTTTGGGAAGGCGTAAAATGATGCCGGGCTTTTGATAGCGCAGCTGGAAAATCGGCGTATAGCCGGTTGAGGGCGGCAGGGCTCCGTAAAAATAATCCCAGAGCCATCCGCATTTATACATATTCACCGTATCCTTGACCCGGTAATTGAGCAAAGCGATCTTTAACGGCTGGTATTGGGTGCGCAAAACCGCCTTGGCCTCTTCCAGGGGAAACTGATGCTTTTCAAAAGGTTCGTCCAAAGATATGATCCGCCTCATCGCCTCCTCCACCTTCTGGGTGGTCTCCTGGTTCAGCCGGCCATGGTCGGGATCGATCTCGCAGTAGATCCCCTTGTCCAGGGAATGCTCGATACGGATCTCGCTGTCCACGCCGAACACCTCGCAGGCCGCTCTGACGAAGATAAAGCTCAGGGAACGCTCCAGTATCCGAAAGCCGTCCACCTCCGCCCCGGTGAGAAAGGTCACGGTGCAATCCTCTGTCACAGGCTCAAACAGCTCCTTGATTTCCCGATCCACCCTGGCCGCCAGGATCCGGCAGCTGTCATCTACGTCATAGGGCTTTGCCAGCTCTAAAAGCGTTGTTCCCTTTTCCGTTTTTTTGGTAAGCACAATATCCCCGAATCTGATCTGGATGGTGATTTGTTCCATGATTCCTTCTCCTTAATCCATACGGCGCCTATACGGCAAGGCCTGTGGTCTTTGTGCATACGCGCCGCTTTTTCCGCGGCTTTGACGCCCTGTCATCCGGCGTCTCTTTTTGATGTCCTTTCATTATACCACAACGGCCCCGGGAAATGCCTCTGTATTTTTCAAATCCCTTCCCCTTTCCATGCCCCCGGTTTGTTCATCTTCAAAGGCGCTGTCCCGCCTTTTTCCGTATCTGCAAAGCGCTTCTACCTTTTCACGTATAAGCCGTTTTTTTCCGGCCATACTATCAAAAGGTACAGCCAGAAAGGAGTGAAATTGAGATGAAATACCTGATTTTGATCCTGGTCATCGTGGGAGCGCTGAATTGGGGCCTGATCGGCTTTTTCGGCTATGATCTCATCGGGGCTTTGTTCGGCGGACAGCTTTCCGTGATCAGCAGGATCATCTTTGCCATCGTCGGTCTGGCAGGCATTTACGCCATTACCTTTTTGTTTTCCGGACGCCGCCCTCAGGAGGAATCATAATTTTTTTTTTCGGTTTTCGGAAAACCACCTGCCCGGGCCCTGCGCCTTGCTGAAAAGCACAGGCCGGGGCCCGGGCTTTAAAAGGCTTTTATGCTTTTAAAAAAACGGAGCGGCCCCTCTGAAAGAGCGGGCCGCCAAAAGCCGATCTGAAAAGCCTGCCTGGTAAAGGCTCAGGATATATGCTTTTTTTCCAGTTCTTCCCGGAACATATCGTTTAAAACCTTTACCTTGGTACCTTTTTGGCCATAGGAGCGGGTTTCCACAATTCCGGCGCTTTCGATTTTCTTCAGGGCGTTGACGATGATAGAGCGGGTGATATGCTCTCTGTCGGCGATCTTGCTGGCTACCACCAGATCGTTGTCTCCCCCAAGCTCCTGGAAAACAAAATACAGGGCCTGCAGCTCCGACCAGGTCAGGCCGTCCAGAGCCACCAGCGCCATCTGGCGTTTTCTCCTTTTTTCTTCCAGACGCTTATTGCGTCTTCTTTCGATTTCGATCCCCACTATAGTGGCAACATGTTCTCCCAGGATCACATCCTCCAGAGTATACTCGGGAGAATAACGGCAAAACACCAGGGTGCCCAGCCGCAGCCCCCCTCCGTAAACGGGAATGATCAGATGGATTTTTTTGAACCGATACGCCTCTTCCGTCAGTGTTTCGGGAAATACCTTCTTAGCCTCATCGCCGACCACGTTGTTGATCGTCTCTTCGATTTTCAGAAAATTCGTACTTTCCGCTTCGGGAAAAGCCCGGTTCTCATGAATGGACTCGGCATCTTCAACCTTGACAAAATGTACCCCCAGAAGCCTTCCCTTGCTGGAAACGATATACATATTGGACTCCATCATGTTTCCCAGAATATCGCTGATCTCATCAAAAGAAAAGCCGCTGGCATTTTTCTTTTCAAAAATTTCGTTAACCTTTCTGAGCCGTTCTAGTAACTGTTCCACACATTCCCCTCCTTTGCAGCGATCCATTCAAATCATGCCGAAATTTTGCCGATACCTGGTTGCTTTGATTACCTTGTGCCAAAATCGTTCCAAAAAATTTTACTCCATTCCCCCTTTTTCGAAAAGAAATTTTTTTGTTTTTCCCCCGTTTATCTGAGAAGTCAGACTATTCATACTTATTTTTTCTTTATTCGAAAATAATTCAATTATTCTTTCCATGGATTAAAAAATATTCGACAGATTTCCTTTTCGCAAGACAAAATACTATATTTTTAGCCTTCCCTTTACTTTTTTCTGGAAAAATGGTTTACTAACAGGGCAGCCACCAAAAGAATCTGTTTAGGCCTGTTTTCACCAGGAAAGCAGGTTGGATACAAAACCATTTATTTCTGACATCTCAGTCAAATTCAGGTTGACTGCCTTCTGTGTCACAATGCAGATGCGAACAGGCAAAAGGCGTTCAGAGACAGGCAGCAAGGGACGACCAAAACCACCCTTTTGCGAAGATACCCCCCTCCGCACTCGCTGCGATTTCGCAAAATCCCATATCCCGGCCTGTCCGGCCGATTGTTTGCCTGTGCTTTTATCCTTCCGTCTTACAATCGGAAGCGCTTATGACTGGGCTTTGTCATGATAAAACCAAGCGCACAGGTGCAGCCGATGCTTCGCCCCCCAATTGAAGCATCTGTCTGGCCGGTGCGAACCCTAAAACCAAACAAACTGCGAAACTTCCTGCTGTAGGGCCATCGCCCGGCAGGATTTTTTCGTTTTTGTAAAGAAAAAGAGACGCTATTTTTCGATCCTTTTTGGTTGAACCGAGAAACAAGCGTCCCTCTGAGCCCTCAATGCCATAAGCAAGCCCGGCTCCCTCAGCCGCGCTTTTCCTCAAAGCCCGAGCCGGAGCTTCTATTTCCCGTAAATCTCGTCCGCCTCAACAATACGGATACCATGATCCTGCAAAAGCTTGGCGGCATCCTCCAGCCGGTCTACCTTCAGAATGACCAGCGGTCTTACGTCCGCTCTCATAACAAAGGAATAAATATATTCGATATTGATATCCGCTTCGTCAAAGAGAGAAAACATCTCGTTTAACGCCCCGGGCTTGTCAGCGATTTCAGCCGCTAAAACATCGCTGAGCTTGGCGGCGTAGCCTGCCGCTCTCACCGCTGCCAGGGCTGCTTCCGGATCATCCACCACCAGCCTTAAAATCCCGAATTCATTGGTATCGAAAACCGATATGGCTCTTACGTCGATATCCTTGTTTTTGATGGCGTTGGTCAACGCTGCCAAATGTCCCTTTTTGTTTTCAATAAAAACAGAAAGTTGCTTCGCAAACATGGTCGTTTTCTCTCCTTTCCAGATTCCTTACTGTTTATCTGCTTCTTCTCTCAGGTCTATCACCTTTGTAGCCTTACCTTCAAAACGCTGCAGGGTTCTGGGTTCCACGATGTTTACCTTGGCGTCGATGCCCAGAACGGTTTTCAGTCTGGCTCTTGTGGATTTCGACAATGCATCCAGCGCCTGGAAGGAATCTACCATTTTATCAGGCGAAAGCTCCACGTCGATTTGAATCTTGGACAAATAGCCCTGTTTTGTAACCTTGATCACATAATGCGCACCCAGCCCTTCCGTATTCAAAAGGACCTCTTCTATCTGAGAGGGGAATACGTTGACCCCGCCGATAATCAGCATATCGTCCGTTCTTCCCTGGATTTTGCTCATTCTTGCGGTGGTTCTGCCGCAGCCGCATTTTTCATAATGCAAAGATGTAATATCCTTGGTACGGTAACGCAAAAGGGGCAGGGCTTCCTTGGAAAGAGGCGTGATCACCAGCTCTCCCGTCGAGCCGGGAGGCAAGACCTCCAGTGTGACGGGATCGATGATCTCCGCCAGGAAATGGTCTTCCGAAATATGCATACCGCAAAGGCATTCGCATTCTCCTGCCACCCCCGGTCCGATCAGCTCGCTCATTCCGTAATTTTCCGTAGCGAACATGCCCCAGGCCTCGTTGAGTTCTTTTCTCATGGCTTCCGTAGAGCCTTCTCCGCCGAAAAGCCCCAGTCTGACCTTTAAATCCTTTGCCGGATCAATGCCCATTTCCCGGGCGATTTCCGCCATATGCAGGCCGTAGGAGGGAGTCGCCACCAGGGCGGTGGTCCCAAAATCCTGCATGAGCATGATCTGCTTTTTTGTATTGCCGCTGGAGGAGGGGATGACCGCCGCTCCTACCTTTTCCAAACCCTGATGCAGGCCGAAGGCGCCTGTAAACAGGCCGTAGCCAAAGGCCACCTGGGCGATATCGTTTTCCGTGACCCCCGCCTGACATACGATTCTGGCGATCAATTCCTTCCATACTTCCATGTCATGTCTGGTATATCCGACCACAGTGGGCTTTCCTGTGGTTCCCGAAGAGGCGTGATAACGCACTACCTCTCTTTGCGGCACCGCAAACAGCCCAAAGGGATAGTTTTTTCTGAAATCGTCCTTTACTGTAAAGGGCAGCTTTCTTACGTCCTCAAGGCGCTGAATGTCTCCCGGCTCCACGCCGATGGCGTCCATGGCCTCTTTATAGTGCTTGGTGTGGTGATAGGCCCGGTTGACGGTTTCCTGCAAACGCTTCAGCTGTATGGTCCTGATTTGCTCTCTGTCGTAGGTCTCTTCTCTTGACCAGATCATGATTATCATTCCTTTCTACTAAGCTACTTTCCTACATTTTATATGTTATCACACTCAGACAGGCCGGGCAACGAGTTTTCACAAGAAAGTCACAAATATCCGCAGTTTTCTTGCTTTTCACAGGCCTGAATTGAGAGTATAATGACTTTATATCATTTTAATAGCAATCAGGTTAACAGCAAACAGGCGTTTTTAACCGGGGCGCTTTTCCGCCCCCATCGTTGTGTCACAAGGAGGGACTTCTCATGAATCAGAAAGTTTTTGTACATCTGGCAGAGGGCTTTGAGGAAATCGAAGCCATGGCCACCATCGACATCCTTCTCCGGGCCGAGCTGGACACGGTGATCGTTTCCACCACAGGCCAGCGGCTTGTCAGAAGCGTCCGGGGCGTGGGCATCATGTGCGACCAGCTTTTTGAAGAGGCGGACTACGACCAGTGCGCCATGATCGTTTTGCCCGGAGGCATCCCCGGCGTTACCAATCTTGGAAATCATCAGGGGCTTTGCGAACAGCTCAAACGCTTTGCCAGGGAAGACAAATGGATCGCCGCCATCTGCGCCGCTCCCATCATCCTGCACCAGCTGGGCCTTCTGGAGGGAAAAACCCTTACCTGCTTCCCCGGCTGCGGAGACGATTTCACCGAGGCTACCGTTCTGACCGACACCGTTGTAGCAGACGGAAAGCTCATCACCTCTCAGGGTCCCGGCACCGCCATCGATTTCGGCCTTAAAATCGTGGAGCTGCTTGTAGGAGAAGAACCGGCGGCATACATTCGGGGACGCCTTCTGGCCTGATAAAACGCAAAGGCTCCGCGACAGCCCGGCATTTTAAAAGAAGGGATTGTTTTTATGGAAAGATGGAAAATCAACCTATACATTCTGTGGGTCACACAGGTTCTGTCTTTGATGAGCTTCGGTCTTTTCGCCCCTTATATTCCTCTTTATCTCCGGGAACTTGGGATGACCGACCCGGACGGGGTCAATCTGTGGACCGGGCTTTTGTCCTTTACTCCTGCGGCAGCCATGGTTATTTCTTCTCCCCTTTGGGGCGTCATGTCCGACCGGTTTGGAAAAAAAATGATGCTGGTGCGGGCCATGGCCTGCGCCACCGCCATCATCGCCGGCATGGCTTTTGTGACAAACCACTGGCAGCTTTTGATCCTGCGGGCTCTTCAGGGCTTTTTTACCGGTACCGTAACGGCCTCCATGGCCTTTGTCAGCACCTACACGCCTGAAAACCGCATATCCTATGCCCTGGGTCTTTTATCCTCCTCCAACTTTATCGGCTACTCCATCGGCCCTGTGGTAGGCGGGCTTTTTGTGGAAACCCTGGGCCTGCGGCCCTGCTTTCTCTCTGCGGCGGTTTCCATGGCGGCAGGTCTTGTTCTGGCCGTGGTCTGCCTGAAAGAGGAGCCGGTTCTTACCGCTTCCTGCGCCGCTTCCGGCTCCCAGCCTTCTGAAAAAAATCGGGCCTCCGGTCAAAAGCCGGATTATAAGCGGCTGCTGAGCCTGTCCATCGTTTTATGCCTGTTAATGCTTTTTACCACCAGGATGATCCGGTCCCTCCTGGGGCCTTACATGACCCTGTTTGTGGAAGAGCTTTTGGGAACGACCCAGGGCGCCGCTTCCTGGACGGGTATTATCAACGGCGTCGTATGCATCGTCAGCGCCGCCGCCACCCTGACCCTTGTACGCCTGGGAGACCGGCACAGCAAAATGAAGCTTCTGGCGCTGATGACTCTGTTCACCCTGCCCTTTGCTTTGTTTTCCGCCCTGGCAAGCACCCTTTTGGTTTTCCTGCTTGCCTTCACCTTGTTTAACTTCTTTTCCGGCGCCCTGGAGCCCCTTCTCACCTCCGGCGCATCGGAAAATGCGCCGCCAGAAATGCGGGGGACCCTGTTTGGAATCGTGGGCATGGTCAATAATGCGGGCTTTATGCTCGCTCCCATGCTGGGCTCGTATATTTCCATCCGCTTTTCCCTGCAGGGCATCCTTTTCCTGATTCCGGCCTTCACGGCCCTGCAGCTTGGAATCAGCCTAATTGCGGTAAAAAAAGAAAAAGCATTTACGAATCGCCCCTGAGATGGTAAGATAAAATTAGCCCTGTGCGGCGGGCCGGTCTCCGTCCTTTCGGCCGGCCTATCCGGGATGGCGTTTTGGAAATTCATTTCCCACCAGGGCCCGGGCGGTTTCGCTCCTTCAGAGCGGACCGCCCTTTTCAAATCACCATTGCCCGCAAAACGCCCGCCCATTGCACTTTCTAAACCAAACAGGAGGTACGCCAAATGGATCAGGACAAAGATTTCACTTACGAAGAGCTTGAAGATGAAGAAAACTACATTACCCTGGAATTTGACGATGGAGAAACCATGGAATGCGAAATCCTGGGCATATTTGAGGCAGACGGCCAGGAATACATGGCCCTTGCCGCCGACGATGAATCCGGGGAGGTTTACCTTTTCCGTTACCGGGAGGTAGACGAAGAAGAATTCGAAATCCTGGACATCGACGATGAAGGGGAATTTGAAAAGGTCAGCCGCGTTTTTCAGCAAATCATGGAAGAAGAAAACGAAACCGGGCTGAATTAAGTCCCCGGCCCGTAACCGGCCTGCAAAACTTTAGCGCCGCCGGGCGCAGCAACGTAAGAGGATATCCCCCAAGCGGTCTGTGACCTGCTTTTGGGATATCCTCTTGATTTTTCGGAGCATTTAAGGCGTCTACAGATCGAAGGCCCCCTTTCAGCCTCCCCTTCACGGAAAGAGGCCGCGCCAAAACGCAGCCTCTCTGATTCATCCTTCTTTTTTTATGAGCCGGCAGCCCCCCGATTTTCAAAAGGGCAGGAATGCCGCCTTAAATGGCCGCCACCCGGACGGTTGGACCATTTCATTATTTAATGGTGATCACCTGCGCTTTTTTAATGGTTTCGTCCGTGACCTCCTGGCCGATGCCCGGCAGGTCAGGCGCCGTATAATAACCATTGACCGGTTGATAATCGTATTTGCACATCTCGATATTTTCTTCCAGCAAAGCGAACTGATGATGCTCGTGGATCACGAAATTGGGGATCACCGCTTCCAGCTGGAGCGCCGCTGCGATGGCGATGGGGCCGCCGCACAGATGCAGCTGTACGCCTACATCATACATATAGGCCATGTCGCAGATTTTCTTTCCTTCCGTAATACCGCCGGTATTGCCAAGGTCAGGCTGGATCACCGCCAGGGAGCGATCCTCCATAAAGGGACGATAGCCCCATCTGCTGTAGATTCTTTCGCCGCTGGCAAGAGGAATCTTCACCTTATTGTTGATTTCTTTAAACAGGGACTGATTCAGAGGCTGGGTAGGTTCTTCGTAATAGAAGCACCGCAGGTCTTCGATTTCCCTTCCAAACTGAATGGCGGTATTGGTGTTGGTCTGAGAATGCATTTCCACGATAATGTCCATGCTGTCGCCGCCGGCTTCCCGGATCGCTTCCACACGCTTAACGCCCAGCTTCAGAAGGTCGTATTCCAGAAGGCCCGGGTAATTCCACTGCCAGTTGCCGTCCATATCAACGCCAAGAGGGTCTACCTTCACGCAGGTATAGCCTTCCGCCATGGCTTTTCTTGTAACCTCGGCGTATTCTTCGGGATGAACCAGGTTTTTGCTGGTTTTCCCCCAGTCGAACTGTACCTGGCTGGCATAGGTGCGCAGCTTTTCATTGGTTTTGCCCCCCAGCAGCTGATAAACCGGTACGCCGCAGACCTTTCCCTTGATATCCCAGAGGGCGATGTCGATGGCGCTGATTCCCGCAAAGATTACGGTACCGCCCCCCTGGCCCCAGAAGGTGCTTCTGTGAAGGGTATCCCAGATTTTTTCGCTTTTCATGGGATCCATGCCGATGACGATGGGGCAGAAATCCTGAAGAATGCCTACCGCGGCGTTGATCGCGTCAGAATAGGCCAGACCGATTTCCCCGAAGCCGCAAACGCCCTCGTCTGTGTTGACCCGTACAAAAATAGGATTCCAGAGGGTTCCGTCACAGGCCCGTCCGCCGGTGTTGGCTTTAATAATGTCAATACTCGTAATCTTCATTCCATCAACTCCTTCTCACTTGCAGTCTGTGGCGCATGGTTTCGCGCTGTGTGCTTGTATTATATCATCATCCCCGGTTCTTTAAAAGTTCCCAATCGCATTTTTCCCGAATTCCCCAGTCTTTCCCCATTTTTTCCGAATATTTTCCGGAATCTTTACAAAATTCCCTTGCTTCCTTTTGCCTTCCTGTCATTCCCTTCCCCGGAGGGGAGAGAAAAATTGTATTTTCCCTCCCGCTGTAGTATACTGCTTGTATCATCTGGAAATGCTAGTGTTCATCCAATGGGGGTGTTTTAATGAAAGACGTGATCATCATAGGGCAGGGCCCCGCCGGCCTGTCTGCGGCTCTTTATACCTGCCGGGCAAAGCTGTCCACAGCCATTCTGGGCAAAGGCGGCAGTTCTCTTTTAAAGGCGGAAAAAATCGAAAACTATTTCGGGCTTAAGGATCCCCTTTCCGGCCAGGCCCTTCTGGAAATCGGAAAAAAACAGGTCACCCAGCTGGGGGCGCAGTGGCTTGAGGAAGAGGTTCTCAGCATAGGCTTTGAAGAGGGCTGTTTTTTGGTCGATACCCAGGCTCAGCGCTACCAGGCCCGCTCCGTGATTTTAGCCACCGGGGCGCCAAGAAAAACGATAAAGATCGATGGCCTTTCGGAATTCGAGGGCCGGGGCGTCAGCTACTGCGCCGTCTGCGACGGCTTCTTTTTCCGAAACAAGGCTGTGGCGGTGCTGGGAAACGGCCCCTATGCCCTTCACGAAGCCATGGAACTATTGCCTGTCGCCGGCTCCGTTACCATTCTGACAAACGGCGCCGCCCCTTCCTTCGATGCCCTTCCCGATGGTATTTCCCTCATCCAGACTCCAGTCCAGTCTCTTTCCGGAGACGGGCTTTTGCATAAAATCCATCTGGCGGACGGAAAAGAGCTGGAAATGCAGGGGCTGTTCATCGCCCTGGGCAGCGCCGGAGCGGCGGATCTGGCGAGAAAGCTGGGGGCCGTGGTAAATGGCAGCGCGGTAGCGGTGGACGAAAACATGGGTACGAATATTCCCGGCTTCTTCGCCGCGGGGGACTGCACCGGCGGTGTGCTTCAGGTCTCCGTTTCCGTTGCGGAAGGAGCGAAGGCAGCCATGAGCGCCATCGACTACGTCCGGCATTTGCCAAAGGCATAACGCCAAGCCCCTTCCCTTTTTCAGCATATAAAGACAGGCAAACCGGCCTTTGGGGATCAGATAAAAAGCTGCGCCCTGACAGGCCGGTTTTGGTTTTCCGTTTTTTTCGATTTTACTCCCGTTTTCCTGAGAATGCTTTTCCTTTATCTTTATCTCCCCGAAAAACTTCGGACAGGATGAGGGATCCTGTCCGGAAGAATATCCTTTCTAATTTAATCTTGCACCAGAAGGCCGTATCCGGCATCCGCGCCGGCAGATACCGCCGTGGAAATGTTTCCCGGGAAAGCACAGTCTCCTACTGCGTAAAACCTGCCGGCATATTCCTCTGAAAGAGCCTGGGCCATGGCGTTTTCCGAACGGATCCCCATGGCGCAGATCACCAGCTGGGCCTTTTCCTCCTGCTCTCTTCCCTTCTGCCTGTCCATCACGGAAAGAAGCAGCCATCCATCTGTCTGCCTGCGGATGCGAAGCAGCTCCTTTTCATAAAAGACCTCTACCCCGTCTTCCCGGGCGGCTTCCAGGGCCAGCTTCTGTTCCATGGATGGATTTGCCGGCGCCTCCATCAGCTCCAGCACCCGTACCTGATTGCCCCTTACCCGAAGCATATGGGCCAGCTCCACGCCGGTCAGACCGCCGCCCAGGACGATGATGTCCCGGCAGCAGACCTCCTTTCTTTCCAGGATCCGGAACATTTGCCGGGCCGTCACGACCCCTCCCTCAGGCTCTTTATCCTCTTTTTCCCCTTTTTCTAAAAAGCCGCTCTCCGGCAAGCCTTCCTGAAGCAAAAGGGCTCTGAGGCCGGGGATGTCCGGTATCGCTTCCCGGGAGCCTGTAGCCAGGATCACCGCTTCCGGCCTGTAGCGGCGGATTACCTCCGGCGTCGCCTCCGTTTCAAAACAGACGGGAATGTTCCATTTATCCAGCTGCCTTTTATAATAATCCAGCATCCACTGGATTTTCTGCTTATGGGGAGGCCTTGCCGCCAGAGCTACCAGTCCGCCGATCTCCTTTTCCTTTTCCAGTATTACAGGAGAAAAGCCTCTTTGTGCCAGGGTCACCGCCGCCTCCAGCCCAGCCGGGCCTGCTCCCGCCACGATCACCCTTCTGCCGCCGCCGTTTTTCACAAGGACAGGCTTTTCCAGCTCCCGCTTGGCAAAGGGATTCACGCTGCACCCGGAAACCCCCTCCGGCGTCCTGCTGAAGCAGAACATGCAGGAAATGCAATAGCGCATTTCCTCCTCTCTGCCCTCCCGGCATTTTTTCACCCATTCCGGCTCCGCCAAAATTCCCCTGCCGATGGCCGCCAGATCGCATTTGCCCTCCCGGATGATGCCCTCTACATAAGCCGGATGACGCAGGCTTCCCGACGCCGCCACAGGGATCCTCACCACTTCTTTTACCGCCTGGGCAAAGGGGACCTTCCATCCCTCCGGCTTTGCGCCGTTGTCGCTCATGCCGGTGATCTTTGTGAGAGCGCCGCCGCCGTTGACGGTGATCATCACCACCCCCGCCTTTTCCAAAAGCCGGCAGGCCTCCTTCGTCCGCTGGATGGTGGTGCCCCCTTCTACAAAATCATCTCCGTTGATTTTAGCGCTGATGGAAAAACGCTCGTCTACAAGGCTCTCCCTGATCCTGTCAATGATCTCCAGGGAAAACCGCATGGCGTTTTCCACCGTATCGCTGCCATACTCGTCCTTTCTGTGATTGAAATAGGGACTGAGAAACTGAGAAGGCAGATAGGTATGCGCCAGATGGAACTCTATACCGTCCGCTCCCGCTTCCTTGGCTCTTCTGGATGCCTCCACCCACTGATCCTGGATCCGGCGGATGTCCTCCCTGCTCAGATCGTTGACCGTCACCGGCTTTGCGTCCCCTCCTGTAGGCTGGCCCGCCTGCCCTGACTGCCAGGGCTGAAAAAAGATCCGACAGTCCTCCCTGTGAACCGCCTCTACCACACGCTTCAGCCCCGGGATGAACTTGTCGTCGGAAAGCCAGGGCTGGCGCACGGAAATATAGTGCCAGGAAGGGTCGATCACCATGATTCCCGTGGTGATCAGCGCCACGCCTCCCTTAGCGATGGTGCGGAAATACTCCACATACCGATCCGTAACATACCCTTCATCGTCCGCCAGGCTCTTTCCCATGGCCGGATAAATGATCCGGTTCTTCAGCTTCATAGGCCCCACCTGTATCGGTGAAAGAAAAGCATAGTCCTTGCTCATGCTGCTTCACTCCATTTCTGTCCGCAAATCCGTTTCTCTGTTTTTTGTATTTATCTGCCTATCCCTGTCAAAAAGATCCCCTTTTCATTCTCTCTCCTGTTCTTTTTGCCGGGCTTTGAAAAAATCCGCAACAGCCCTGGCCGACCGCCGGTCCATTGTCTCCACCTGCGCCAGCTGCTCTTCCGTGGCCTGGCCAATGGCCTTTACCGAGCCAAAATGAGACAAAAGAGCGTTGCGGCGTTTCTCGCCGATCCCCCCGATCTGATCCAGCACCGAACGCTCCATTTTCTTTCCCCGAAGCTTGCGGTGATAGGTGATGGCAAAGCGGTGGACCTCCTCCTGAATAAAATAGATGAACCGGAACAGCTCCTGATCCTCTTTCAGGTTGACCCGCTCTCCCCGATACACCAGATCATGGGTCCGGTGACGGTCGTCCTTGACCATGCCCACCACCGGTATATCCAGCTTCATGGCCGAAAGCACTCCCTCTACCGCCGCCACCTGTTTTTCTCCCCCGTCGATCAGCAGAAGATCCGGCCGCCTGCGGAAGCTGTCTCCGGCAATGGATTCCGGCAGCGCCTCCCGCCGGGGGATATCCTGAGAGCTGCCTTCAAAAGCCTTCTCTTTTATTTCTCCCTCCGGGGCCCCTTCCTTCGGAGCCTGGTAATGGCGGAACCGCCGGTAAATGACCTCCTGAAGGCTTCCATAATCATTTGGCCCTTCTATGGTTTTGATCCGGAACTTCCGGTAGTCCCTGGGACGCTTTTTCCCATGCTCAAAGACCACCATGACCCCTACGGAATCCACACCGGAGGTATTGGAAATGTCGTAGGCCTCGATCCGCTCGATCCTTCCTGTAAGACCCAGCCTCTCCCGCAGGGCCGCCTCCAGCCGCCGGGTTTTTTCCTCTTCATTCTGCGCCCGTTTTTCCAGCACCTGGCCCATCTGAGCCAGATTCTGCCGGGCCATTTCAAGGAGGGCCTTCTTTTCCCCCTTCCGGGGCGCCAGGATCTTAACGGCGCTGCCCTTTTGTCCGGACAGCCACTGGGAGACCGCCTGATACTCCTCTACCATGGCTTCCACCACGATTTCCCGGGGGATCAAGGGCTGATGAGAATAATACTGCTTGATAAAAGCCGCCGTCACTTCCGCCGGGCTTTCCCCCACCTGAGGCCGCATCTGATAGCTGTCCCGGCCGATCAGCATTCCGTCCCGGACATAGAAAATCATCAGGTTCATCCCTTCTCCCGCCGGGGCGCAGACGATCACGTCCATCTCCGCGCTGGGGCTTGTGACCACGATCTGCCTCTCCTTCAATACCTTCAGGGCGTTCAGATCATCCCGCAGCAAAGCCGCCTTTTCAAACTGGAAAGCCTCCGCCGCTCTTTCCATTTCCTCCTGCAGCCGCCTGCGCAGGGAATCGTCCTTTCCCTGTAAAAACGCCAGGACGCTTTCCACCATTTCCCGGTAAGCCTCTTGATCCGCCGTTCCGGCGCACACCCCCCGGCACACGCCGATATGGGCGTTCAGACAGGGTCTGGCGCCCTTTGGGAACCGCTGAGCCCCGCACTTTTTCAGGGGATAGACCCGGTTGATCAGATCGATCATCTGATTCACCGCCCCCACATCTGTAAAGGGCCCGAAATACTTTCCCCCGTCGTTGAGCACCCGTCTGGTTTTGATGACCCGGGGATAGGCCTCCCCCATGGTGACCTTGATATAGGGATAGGTTTTATCATCTCGAAGGAGCACGTTATAGCGGGGCTGGTTCTTTTTGATCAGCTGGTTTTCCAGGATCAGGGCCTCCATTTCAGAGGCGGTGACGATATATTCAAACTCATCGATGTGGGATACCAGGGCCTGCACCTTCACCGGCAGGTTT
>CALWZU010000003.1 GCA_944386095.1 uncultured Clostridia bacterium
GGGAGATACTTTGGTGCTTTCCGTCCGAGAATATCCCGCAGCTCCGCGATGTTGCGGTCACACAGGACAATTTCGTGATTGTCTGCGATGTAGAGCAACGCCCGCGCTGGTTTGGAACGGGGAAAGATCAATGCGGAAAACAGAATGTTTGTATCTACCAATATCCGCATTTTATCGTCCCTTACCATAACGCACTTCGTCTACAAGCGCCTGAATATCATCCTCGCTGGATACGTCCAGTGCATCAGCAGCCCCGGCAAAGGCGGCCTGTGCTTTTCGGATGGCCGCAGCGGAGGCGTTGCTGACAACGATCTCTCCATTCTGTTTTTGGAGGAACAGGATTTTATCACCGGATTTCAGACCAAGCTGCCGCCTAATTTCTACCGGCACAGTGATTTGACCGTTTGCGGAGATTTTCGCCAAATTCATACAAGTCACCCTTTCTATTCTTTAGAACTCAAGTTTTCTTTATCTCTGCTTATATTATATCCCATGTGCGGGGAAAGTAAATGCGTCCAAGCGATAAAAAGGCGCTTGTTTGTGACTTTTTCGTGAATTTGATTAAAAAGTCCTTGATAGCTCGTTTCGGAAGAATCGATACCATAGTTTTTCAGGATGGAATATTTGTTCATAGTGATCACGTCCTGTTTCAAAAGTGTACTGTAGCATGAGGGTGACATTTTCCCTCGATAGTCTACAAGGTGACATTATCACTTATTAACCACATAATTCCAGCAGTTCCTGTTGATTTTTCACTTGTTCTTCGTCTTTCTTTACCCAATTCTTAAAATGATAGCGCCTTGCTGTTATTTTATCATAATTTACATAAACTCAAAAAACTGATATAAGATATGTCATTAGTTACTCTGGGCAGAGCCGATAATTTGCAAAAGTGAACCGCTCCCCTTATGGTAGACAGATAAAATAATAAAACTGTCGCTATGAGGAGGAGCATATCAAAGCTTAGCAAATTGCCGGCTTTTTCTTTCGTCCTGCTGCCGTTCCCCGCCCTTTGGAATTTCTTAAAAAAAACAATTCCGAAGGGTGAAAAATGAATGATTCAGAGGAACAAAGGAAACAGATTGAACGCACCTTTTGAACGCACCTTTGGCAGCTTTTGCAAAACGGTGATCCGGTATGGCACAATCAACCTATATCGGGAACCAACATCAGCTATATTCATGTGCGTACATTGAAAAAAACGCGTGAGCTTAAGGAGGCTTTTTTTCTGCAAAAGTATAAAAAAGGCCAAAGGGCAATAAGATGTTATAACATGCAGTATAAACGGAAGAATCCGGTGAAGAAAAACAGAGGGGGAAGGCTAATGTCAGAAAAGGAGCGGGAAAGGATGCCAAGGCGCCTGGGACGGTTTTCCGCAGGGATTTGCTTTTTATTGTGCTTCGCGCTGGTCTGCGGCGTGATGGGGCCGGGGGTATGGGCCGGGCAGGAGACAGAGGTGAAGGAAAATCAGGAAGGCGGCGCTCAGAGGGAAGGGCCTGAGATCACAGCCAAGGGGGCGGTGCTGCTGGATGCTGCAAGCGGAAGGGTTTTGTTTGAAAAAAACGCCCACGAGCCGCTGCCTCCCGCCAGCGTTACAAAGGTTATGAGCATGCTCCTTGTGATGGAGGCGGTAGACCGGGGGGAGATTTCCCTGCAGGATCCTGTGACCATCAGCGAAAGAGCGGCCAGGATGGGCGGCAGCCAGCTTTTTATGGAGCCAGGAGAGGTTCATCGGGTGGAAGAACTGATGAAGGGTGTGGCTATGGCCAGCGCCAACGATGCTTGTGTGGCTTTGGCGGAATATGTGGGCGGATCGGAAGAGGCCTTTGTGGAAATGATGAACGAAAGGGCCAGGGAGCTGGGAATGGAAAACACGCATTTTCAAAACACCAACGGTTTACCTGTGGCAGAGCATTACGCCAGCGCATATGATATAGGGGTGATGTCAAGGGAGCTTTTGACTCATGAGGCCCTCCGGCCCTGGCTGGTCACATGGATGGATACGATGACCATCGGCAAAGAAGGTCATGAGACGGAATTCGGCCTGACAAACACCAATCGGCTCATTCGTCAATATTCCGGAGCCACCGGTATCAAAACCGGCTATACGGCAGATGCCATGTACTGTTTGTCCGGCTCTGCCAAACGGGAGGATATGGAGCTGATCGGCGTTATTTTGGGGGCATCATCCTCAAATACCAGATTCGCGGAAATGGCTGCGCTTTTGGATTTCGGCTTCGCTGAGTATAAAAATATGATCTTTGGGCAGGCGCATCAGTCTTTGGGAACGGTCCAGGTGGAAAAAGGCGAAAAAGAGCAGGTGGATGCGGTGCTGGAGAAGCCCGCTGCGTTTCTTGCGAAAAGAAGCGAAGTATCCCTTGTGAGCCATGAGATCCGTCTGGAGCAGTCCGTAGGAGCCCCGGTGAAAAAGGGGCAGAAGCTGGGAGAGCTTGCGGTGCTGCGGGATGGAAAAAAAGAGGCCGCCTTTGATCTGGTGGCGGCGGAAGCTGTGGAAAAAACCGGGCCCGTGGGTCTGATGGCAGAGCTTTTATGGGCAGCCTTCCGTTGAAGCTGACCGGCAGGAAGGAAATGAGCATGAAACGATATATGATCACGTTCCCCTCCGTATCCGCCGCAGCCTATGCCCGGGAAAAGCTGAAAAAATCAGGCTTTTATTCAACCCTTGGCAAAAGCCCTGCGGGGATGCTGCAAACCTGCGGCTATGCCCTGTATCTGGATATGCCGTATATAAGGCGGGCGGAAGCGGCGCTGGATCAGCCCATGATCCGGCCGGGAGGGATTTACCGGATCCAACCGGGAGCATATGAAAAAATCAGGTAATCCTCCTTAATGATAAATCCCAAAAGACGAGGGCCGCGGCGCTGTTTGACCGCGGCCCATTGTCTGGGAAAAGGGCGGCAGGGAAAAGAAAAACCCTTCTGAAAGCCCTTTTGTCTTTACATAAAGCCCCGAAAAAGGAACCGGCGGCGGATCATTTCAGGTTGTCCGGATTGAGGGCTTCCAGATCGGGATGGACGAAAAGCCCGTCCTTTCGGATCAAAACATCATCAAAGTAGATTTCTCCTCCGCCGTATTCCGGCCGCTGGATCATGACAAGATCCCAGTGGATGGAGGATTCATTGCCGTTGTAGGCGTCCTCGTAGGCCATGCCCGGCGTCAGATGAAAGCTGCCGGAGATTTTTTCGTCAAAGAGGGTATCCTTCATGGGATGGAGGATGTAGGGATTGACGCCGAGAGCGAACTCCCCGAAGTAGCGGGCTCCGGGATCGGAGTTGAGAAGCTTGTTGATCCTTGTGGTGTCATTGGCCGTTGCCTCCACGATCTGACCGTCCTTGACGGTAAAGCGGATGTTTTCGAAGGTAAAGCCCTGGTATTCAGAGGGCGTATTGTAGGAAATCGTGCCGTTGACGGAAAAGCGCCTGGGGGCGGTGTAAACCTCTCCGTCGGGAATGTTGCGCTCTCCGTCGCATTTGATGGCGCCAATGCCTTTGACGGAGAAAGCCAGGTCGGTGCCAGGTCCTTTGATCCGCACAAGATCGGTTTTGGCAAACAGATCCACAAGGGGATCCATGGCCGTGGACATTTTGGAGTAGTCCAGGGTGCATACGTTAAAGTAAAAGTCCTCAAAGGACTCCAGGCTGGTAGAGGCCAGCTGGGCCATGGAATTGTTGGGATAACGCAGCACCACCCATTTTGTTTCGTTGACCCGGTAATCCTGGACCGGGCGCAGGGTGCGGCTGTACAGGTTCATGATGTCCGCAGGAATGTCGGAGAGTTCGGATACATTGTCCGAGCCTCTGATGCCGATATAGGCGGACATGCCTTTCATCTGAGCCATCTGGTATTCCTTCATAAACGCCAGCTGTTCGCTGGTGCAGCCTTTTATCAGTTCTCTTGTGATGTCGGTTTCCGTGGCTTCCACATAGGGGAGGCCTCCTACCCTGTATATTTCTTTTATCAGTTCCTTGACCAGGGGCTTGGCGCTTGTGCCGTTATAAGAAATCAAGACTTTTTCTCCTTTTTGTACATCGCAGGAATAATCGATAAGAATTTTTGCCAGCTTTTCCACTCTGGGATCTACCATAAGTCACACCTCCGTTAACGGGGGACAGAACCGCCCGAATAAGATTTACCGTTGTTTTGGTTGCTTCTTTTTTATTATTATATCACGGCAGAAGAAAAACCACAGGATAAAAAATATTGTTTGTCTTTTATGGGGTTTTTGCTATAATGATTTAGTACGAATGATTATTGTAAAACACTTAGGAACATAGTAGAGGTGAAAAAAATGAAACTGCGTTTTTGTGAAGGTGTTAAGTTTGTTGTGGAGGATAACACCGGGTATCTGAGCCGCGTCTACGCCGGTGAGAACTTTACCGTGGGCGGAGCTGGCATCGACTTTCTCCAGCTGATAGACGGCCAGAGGACCTTGGATGATATCATTGAGGAATTACTGAAAATATACGGAAACGCAGAGCCTTATACCCTGGTGAAAGATATGCAGGGATTCGCAGAGGACCTGGCAACCAACGGCCTGATTGAAACATTCCGGGACTAGGGAAGGAGAGCGTTTGAAGATGGACCAGAAAACAAGAGTCAGAATGCTCACTTCCATGGCCATGCTCTCGGCAGTGGCCGTTATTTTAGTGGCAATCATTCACTTTCCGCTGTTTCCCGCTGCCCCGTTTCTGGAATATGACCCGGCGGATATCATGATCTGGATCGGTACCTTCGCTTACGGTCCTGCCGCAGGGCTGATCATGACCGTTGTGGTTTCCGTGATCCAGGGCCTTACGGTCAGCGCGCAGTCGGGCATTATCGGGATCATCATGCACATTTTCGCCACCGGCGGTTTTGTGCTTTTGGCGGGTAATATTTATAAACGGGACAAATCCAAAAAGGGAGCGGTCAAAGCCCTTGTCTGCGGCTCGCTTCTGATGGTGGCGATGATGATTTTATGGAATATCCTGATCACGCCGATCTATATGGGCGTGGACAGGTCTCTTGTCATCGATCTTTTGGTGCCTGCCATCATCCCCTTTAACATCATCAAGGCGGCGGTCAATTCCCTGATCACCTTCCTGGTGTATAAGCGAATTTCGAAATTTCTTCATAACCGGTAAAAAGAAGGAGGAATAGTTGTGCAACGTTGTGTAGGAACGGTTTCCAGAGGCCTGAGAGCCCCGATCATCAGAGAGGGCGACGACATTGTGGAAATCGTGGTAAAAAGCGTTTTGGACGCGGCTGAAAGCGATGGCTTTACATTGAAGGATCAGGATGTGATCGCTGTAACGGAGGCGGTTGTGGCAAGAGCTCAGGGCAATTACGCTACTATCGACCAGATCGCCCAGGACGTTCGCAGCAAATTTGGAGAAAAAACCTTTGGAGTGGTTTTCCCGATCCTGAGCAGAAACCGTTTTGCGGTCTGCCTGAAGGGCATCGCCAGAGGAGCGAAAAAGATCGTGCTGATGCTGAGCTATCCCTCTGACGAGGTGGGCAACCATCTGGTGGATGAGGATCTGCTGGATGAAAAAGGGATCGATCCCTGGAAGGATACCATGACGGAGGAACAGTTCCGCAGCCTTTTCGGCATGGTAAAACACACCTTTACCGGGGTGGATTATGTACAGTATTACAAGGAACTGATCCAAAACGAAGGCTGCCAGGTGGAAATTCTTTTGGCAAACGACCCCAGGAAGATCCTGGATTATACCAAAAATGTACTCAACTGCGACATCCACACCAGAGCCAGGACCAAACGGCGTCTTTTGGCGGCGGGAGCGGAGCTGGTCTACAGTCTGGATGAGATCATGACCTCATCTGTAGAGGGCAGCGGCTATAATGAAAAATACGGGCTCCTTGGCTCCAACAAGGCGACGGAGACCAGCGTAAAGCTTTTCCCAAGGGACTGCTTCCCGGTAGTGGAGGGCATTCAAAAGGCCA
The DNA here is from genome assembly GCA_944386095.1 of uncultured Clostridia bacterium. GTDB lineage: Bacteria > Bacillota > Clostridia > Peptostreptococcales > Anaerovoracaceae > CALWZU01. The sequence continues at coordinate 5,965 of CALWZU010000003.1, forward strand.
TCGGCGAAAAGACGGGCGCCAAGGTAGAGGTGATGATCTACGGAGACGGTGCTTTCAAGGATCCTGTGGGCAAGATCTGGGAGTTGGCCGATCCGGTGGTATCTCCCGCTTACACTTCCGGTCTGGAGGGACAGCCCAATGAGGTGAAACTGAAATATCTTGCGGACAACGAGTTTGCCCATCTCTCCGGCGAGGCGCTCAAGGAAGCCATTTCCGATTATATCAAGCACAAGGACAGCGATCTGACAGGCAAAATGATTTCCCAGGGAACGACTCCCCGGCGCTTGACGGATTTGATCGGTTGTTTGTGCGACCTGACCTCCGGCAGCGGAGACAAGGGGACTCCTATCGTTTTGGTACAGGGTTATTTTGACAATTACACGAAATAAGACAGGAGAGAAGCAAAAGCCGGTATCGGAGCGGAAGGATGAAATAGTGAAAACAAGAAAAGGAAGGGCGTTTGTCCCTTCCTTTTATAGGGTTTGAAGGAGCCATGCAGGAGAGGAAAGGAAAATGAAATGATTCAGGACATAGGAGAGCATGTGTTTGACAACGGTTACCGGAATGGGAAGCCTTCAGATGCGGATTACGTCCTGTATTTTGAACAGGACAGGGTTCTTTTGCGGGCAGGTCGAAGGGAAGAGACGCCTGGGGCCGCTTTAGGAGAGGAACGGGAGGAAAAGGGGGATCAGGGAAAATCTGAGGGAAAAAGCCCTTTGGTTGCTTTTCCTACCTTCGGACAGCTGAAAAAAAGCAGCCTTTTAGAAGAGGCATCCCTTTGCTATCTGTTTTCCATAGACAGAAAGCCTTTTTTCCTGGCCCATTGTGTTTTTCCGCCGGAGGCCTTTTCCCGGGAGGCGTTTTTAGCGGCCCATGGACTGAAGCTGGAAAGCATTTCCGTCTTTCGAAAGGGGCACCCCAGGCATATGATTTTTGCCGGTATCACAGCCTATCAGCTTGCCGGATGGTACCGGGACAATCGGTTTTGCGGCAGGTGCGGCGGGCAGACGGAGCATTCTCAAACAGAGCGGGCTCTTGTATGCCCTCGCTGCGGTCTTGTGATCTACCCGAAGATCGCTCCGGCGGTGATCGTAGCGGTTATGGATGGCCCGCGGCTTTTGCTTTCCCGCTATGCCTACGGCGCCTACCGCCGTTATGCTCTTCTGGCAGGTTATTGCGAGGTGGGCGAGACGGTGGAGCAGACTGTGAAAAGAGAGGTCTTTGAGGAAGTGGGCATTCGGGTAAAGGATCTGGTCTATTACAAAAGCCAGCCCTGGTCCTTTTCCGGTTCTCTTCTGATGGGATTTTTCGCCAGGGTGGATGGAGACAGCCGGCTTAAGGTGGATCATCGGGAGCTGGCCGAGGCGGGCTGGTTTACCGCCGATGAGATACAGATCGACGATTCGGATATCAGCCTGACAAATGAAATGATCCGAAAATTTATGAAAGAGCACTGAAAACAATATAAAGTCCGGGCGCTGAGTACGGGGAAATAAGATTTTGCCGGGTCCTCGGATGTTTTTATATTCCGGCCGGAGAAGTCCCTGGGATGGGTTTTGCGTTTTGGGGCTTGAAAAACCGGAAAAGCTGTTGTACACTATTTAAGCGATTACGACAAGGAGAGTTGTCAGAGTGGTCGATCGTGCGGCACTCGAAATGCCGTGCCCGTCAGGGCCCCGGGTTCGAATCCCGGACTCTCCGCCATAAAAAACCCGCGTAAATCAAGGGTTTGCGCGGGTTTTCTTATGCCGTTTTGTGGTGCCCTAATTTTGTATTGCAGGTTAAAATGGTGCCCGTGGTGCCCTGATTTGTGGTGCCCTGTGTCGTGCGCGCTATACATTCTATTCGCCAAAATTGTATTGCCGTGGGCCCGAATCGTGTGCGGAGCTATAAAGAAATACGCCCCTTAAAGCTCTTTTTCGTTGCTTTTTCTTCTTTGAAATTAATAGGAAAATGATATTCCTGCGATAGTCTTGACAGAAGTGATTTCAAATAAAAGCAATTCCCAAAGTGTTAATCCTAAAAGTCTAAAGTCTCAATTTGACACTTTGGACTGTGTTTTAGAGGAATTGGTGATTTTAGAATGGATCGCAAAAAATCCGACTGTCAAACAACAGGAACTGGTTGAAGCTGCCGGAAAATCTCTCAGCACCGTAAAGCGAATAATGAAATCTCTGCTGGAAAAGAACTATATCCGTCGTAAAAACGGTAAACATTACGGAGAATGGGAAATTTTTATTTAAGGGCATATATAAGTGCTTTTGAGAATCCCATGCTCTCCGCCAGAAGCAATCTCGCGTAAATCAAGAGCTTATGAGGGTTTTCTTGTGCCTTTCAGCGGGCATGAGGCTTT
>CALWZU010000004.1 GCA_944386095.1 uncultured Clostridia bacterium
CCTGGATCAGCGAAAAGGGAGCTGAGGGCCATGGATGGGTTTATCAATTTACTCAAGCCTACCGGAATGACCTCTCATGACGCCGTCAGCGTGATCAGAAAAATGATGGGGCAAAAAAAAGTGGGTCATACGGGGACCCTTGATCCTATGGCTATAGGGGTTTTGCCTGTGGGCCTGGGATGCGCCACAAAAATCACGGAATATCTGGAACAGGACAAAAAAAGCTACCGCTGTGAAATGATCCTGGGTATCCGGTCGGATACAGGGGATATATGGGGCGATCTTACAGGGACGGAAAAGCAGGAGCAAACGGATCCTCAGGCGGTTTTACAGGCGGCGGAAAGCCTTGTGGGGCAGATCAGTCAGATACCGCCCCTTTATTCCGCTGTCCGGGTGGATGGCAGAAGGCTGTATGAATATGCCAGATCCGGGGCCCAGATCACCCCTAAGCCCCGCCAGGTGACCATTCATTGCCTGAAGATCCTTCGGGTTCAAAAAGGCCGGATTCTTTTTGATCTGACCTGCTCAAAGGGCACCTATGTCAGATCGGTCTGTACCCAGATCGGAGAGCTCCTTGGCTGCGGCGGCGTCATGAGCTTTCTTGCCAGGACCGGAAGCGGCGCCTTTCATATAAACGAGGCGCTTACTCTGGAGGAGATAAAAAAAGCCCTTGAGGAGGGCAGGGATCCGGCCAGCCTTTTGCTTCCCGTGGATTATCCCATAGGGGATTACGGACGGATCGATTTAAACCAGGCAAAGGCAAAACGCTTTGTGAACGGGAACTGGCTGAAAAGCGACAGGCTTTCCATACAGGAGGGCAACCTGAAGCCCTATTACAGGGTGTATGAGGGGGATCTGTTCCTGGGCATGGGGCTTTTGGATCAGGAAAAGGCTCAGCTTAGGGTACATAAGGTTTTTTTCCGTCAGCTTTGATGGGAGGGAAAGCAAATGCGTATTTTTAAATCTCTTGAGGATATTTCCAATATCAAGGAAACGGTGGTGGCGGTAGGTAATTTCGATGGCATTCACAAGGGACACCAGGAGCTGATCCGGCGGGCGGTGAAAAGCGCCAAGGTCTCCGGAAGAAAAAGCGCCGTTTTTACCTTTAACAATCACCCCAAAAATGTGATCGCCGGAAAACGGGTCATTAAAAACATCATGTACTGGGACGACAAAGTGGAGCTTTTGCGCTCCCTTGGGATCGATTATCTGTTTTCCATCGATTTTGACTATGAAATCAATCATATGAGCGCCATGGATTTCATTGAAAAGGTGCTTTTGGAAAAACTGAAAATGAAGGAAATCTACTGCGGCTTCAATTATCGCTACGGGCATCTGGCGGAGGGAGACACGGCGCTTCTGATGAAGGCGGGAAGACGCAAGGGCTTTGGCATTCATGTGATCGAGCCGGTGAAGATCAACGGCCAGGTAGTCAGCAGCACCCTGATCCGCCAGATGATCGATGAGGGAAGAATGGACGAGTGCAGGATGTTTCTGGGAAGGTACTACAGCATTGGCGGAGAGGTGGTCCGGGGCAATATGATCGGACGGACCATCGGTTTTCCCACCTCCAATATCCTGATCGACGAATCCATGGTGACCCCGCCAAACGGCGTTTATATCACCCATTGCAATTATAATTTCAAGCAGTATAAGGGCGTGACCAACGTGGGCATCAAGCCGACAATCGGCGACAACAAGAGGGTGATCGAGACCCATATTTTCGATTTTGACAAGGATATCTACGGCCGGTATATCAAGGTGGAATTTATCAAAAAGATCAGGGCGGAAATGAAATTCCCCAATGTAGAGGCTCTGGCACGTCAAATCGATCATGACTGCCAGACCGCCAGAGAATATCATGAAGAATCATAAATTTTTGTTTACAAAATCAAGGGAAATGTGGTAAAATATCATGAATAAACGCCTTATGCTTAGTTTCGCGAATCTCCGACGCGTTACCCGGCTTAGGGCCTAGTTAGAACAGGAGGAAAACGAAAAATGGAAAAACAGGCAAAAGCAGTCATTATCGACGAGTACAAAACCCATGAAGGAGACACCGGTTCTCCCGAAGTCCAGGTGGCTATTCTCACCAACAGAATCAATCATCTCAACGAACATCTGAAAATCCATAAAAAGGACTTTCATTCCAGAAGAGGCCTTCTGAAAATGGTCGGCCAGAGAAGAAATCTTCTCAATTACTTAAAATCTAAGGACATCGAAAGATATCGTGCGTTGATCGCCCGCCTCGGCCTTAGAAAATAACATTGCTTTTTCAGAGCGGGGCTTTTTATGCCCCGCTCTCGTTTCCATCAAAAAGCAGGGGGTGCCCGTAAATTTTCCTTGGGAAAAACGGGTCGCGCAGGGCTTGAAAACTTAGCCTATTATCCGAAAGCCGCATAATATGTTAAGTTGTCAAGCCAAGTCCGCCCCCCGCTTTTATCATAACAAGCAGGAGGTAACAAGTATGGTGGATTACAATGTATTTGAAATGGAGATCGCAGGCAGGACCCTGCGGGTAGAAACCGGTAAGGTGGCGCAGCTTGCCAACGGTTCTGCCATGATTCGCTACGGCGATACGGTGGTGCTGGTGACGGCTACCGCTTCCCCGGAGCCCAAGGCGGACATCGACTTTTTCCCGCTTTCCTGTGATTACGAGGAAAGACAGTACGCGGCGGGCAAGATCCCCGGCGGCTTTATCAAAAGAGAAGGACGGGCTTCCGAAAAGGCCACTCTTTCCGCCAGGCTGATGGACAGGCCGATCCGGCCCCTGTTCCCGAAGGGATATTATAACGACGTTCAGGTGATCGCCACCGTCATGTGCGTAGACCATGACTGCCCTTCCGAAATCGTCGCCATGATCGGCTCTTCCGTGGCCCTTTCTATTTCCGACATCCCCTTTGAAGGGCCTACCGGCTCTGTGATGATCGGCAGAGTGGACGGCAGGCTGGTTGTCAATCCCACCCTTGAACAGAGGGAAAAGGGAACCCTGCACCTGGTGGTTTCCGGGACAAAGGATGCGATCATGATGGTGGAAGCGGGCGCCTGCGAAGTTCCGGAGGATGAGATGCTGGAAGCCATCATGCTGGCTCATGAGGAAATCAAGAAAATCGTAGCCTTTATTGAAGACATCCAGGCAAAGGTTGGAAAAGAAAAGAAAGAGCCTGTTATTCATAAGGTGGACGAGGCACTGGAAGCGGACGTTCTTGCCTTTGCCACAGACAAAATGAAAGCGGCGATTTATACTCCTGACAAGCAGGAGCGCCTGGAAAACATGGACAAGGTGGAAGCCGATACCCAGGCCTATTTCGAGGAAAAATATCCCGAAGGCAAAAAGGATATCGATTCGGTTTTGTATAAGCTTAAAAAGGAAATGGTCAGAGGCATGATCCTCAACGAGGGAATCCGGCCGGATAACAGAAC
>CALWZU010000005.1 GCA_944386095.1 uncultured Clostridia bacterium
GTTATACTTGCCATGCGAGGAAGCTCCTTTATGTTTTTTTGTTTTGTGGTGATTCAAATATAACACAAAGAGAGGCTATCCTCGCTTTTTAAATATTCAGTTGTAACACATGTATTGTAATCCTACAAAATTCTCTTTTTCAGGGAAATCCTTTTTTCCCGCAGCGCGGGGTGTTCGGTTTTTGCAGATTGGCAGATTTATAAAAAGTTGACATTTCCCAGAATATATTTGGCGTGAAGATAGATTTTCGCGCTGTGTTCCAGGCTTTCCATCAGATACCATGCTTCCAGGGGATTTTCCGACCAGGTGGCGGCGCCGTGATTGGCAAGGAGGACGCCCTTGTGGGACAGGCAGAAGGCGGCGGCGTTTTGCGCCAGCTCTTCCGTGCCGGCAGGAGCGTAGGGAGCCAGGGGAATGGGCCCCAGGACCGCCAGGGATTCCGTCATAAACGCCTCTTCCAGAGACAGGCCGGAGACGGCGAAGGCGGTAGAAATAGGCGGATGAGCATGGACGACGGCTCTCAGCTTTGGATTTTTTTGATAGATCGCCCCGTGCAGGCGGATTTCGGAGGAGGGGACCGGCCGTTTGACGTGAGCGGTGGAAATGGAAAGGCTGCCGCAGTTTACGTTAAAATCTTCTCCCGAATCAACGGGCTTTCCCTCAAGGTCGGTTTTGACCAGCTGGTATTCCTTCATAAACCCTTTGGATACGCCCGAAGGGGTGCAGATCATTTCGTCCCCTCCTGTCCGAATGGAAATATTGCCGTCGTTGGCGGCGACAAAGCCTTTTTCATACATGCGCCTGCCGATTTCACAGATCAGCTTTCTGGCTTCTTTTTCCTTCATATAACCCTTCATTTGTTTCGCCCCCTTGTCAACTACAGACTTTTTGTTTATAATAACACACAGTCGCTGCAAATGCCATGGGCGCACAGCCCCGTGACATTTTAAAAAGCGTCTTTGGGATGGGGCATTAGCTCAGCTGGATAGAGTCGCAGACTTCGAATCTGTCGGTCGGGGGTTCGAGTCCCTCATGCCTCGCCAGGGGATCAGCCGTATGGATCGTTGAAAATTCAACAACCATTGGCTGATTTTTATTTTTCGGATTATTGATCAGTAAAAAATATCGTAGAATCTCGCAAAAGTCATGCTAAAAGTGAGACTTCCTATGTATACATTTGGTATTTGCCAGGCTGCATAAGGCAATCTCCTCGGCTGTATCTGATTTATAAATCCGGTTTACTTCCTCAATACAGTTTTCTTCTCCTTTATTTTGAAAAGCAGCCTTACTGAAAAAAATGTAAAAAAAGTCGAAAGAGCGCATATAGTTGTGGCGTCCGTAAGTAAATAATTTAAAAAAAACCGATTTTGTATATGGAGATGAAGACTGATTAGCAATATAAAATAAACACAGGGGATCATCAATATGCTTATAGCACAAATTCTATTGGACCGTAACAACCTTTTGTCCAGTTCCTTCTCTAAAAATAACATGGATAAAATACCCAACGCCAGAATAATTCCGCTCAAAAAATGGAAAAAGAAAATACAGCTAAAGCTGATATAAAAATTATCCAGCAAAACCTTTTGTAATTTCAACAGCTGAAATATAAGTGAAGAAAAAAACCAGGGACTCACATAAAATAACAAAACAAAAAAATAGTTTTCATTAGGAATGCACCTTCTTTCTGGCGGCGCTTATCACTGTGTTCTAAATAAAGTGTATCAGCCGGTTCTCTATACTGTCAATAGGCCTATTCTTATCTTCAATGATTCAGGGCTGATTTTTTCTGAGAAAGCCCTTTTAAAAATGAAGCGGGAAATCAGAAAAAGACAAAAATGTTTTGCCGAAAAGCGGCTTGCGCAGGAAAAAGCCGGATAAAATTTTCCTTGACAAAGAACGGTTATGTGTTAAGATAATAAAGGAGTTAGTTTGCGCTAACCAATACCGTACAAAAGGCCTCGCCTGTTTCCGGACAACTGCCCGGGCCATAGGGGCAGGCCATAGCAGGAGAACGAAATGAATTTAAAAGAAGCGGAAATTGGAGAAACCTATACGATCCGCGGCGTCCAGACGGGCGATGAGGAATTTGAAGCCTTCCTCTTCCGCCTGGGGTGCTTTAGCGGCGAACCGATCACGGTGGTTTCCCGTTTAAAAAACGGCTGCGTTGTAGCCATCAGGGATGGCAGATATAATATCGACAACGGGGTCGCCGAAGCGATTACGATTGAAAAATAGCGGCGGGCGCTGCTATTTTTTAAGACCATGAGTTAGCTTTTGCTAACATGAAAGCAAAGGGCTGACAAGCAGATCAATCAAAAGGAACAGGAGGATGAATCATGAGAATTGCTTTTGCCGGCAATCCGAACAGCGGAAAAACCACAATGTACAATGCGCTGACGGGAAAACACGAACATGTAGGTAATTGGGCCGGAGTTACCATAGGCCGAAAGGAAAGCTTCATAAAAAAAGAATACGGCTGGTCTTCTGAAGAACTGGTGGCGGTAGACCTTCCGGGGGCGTATTCCATGTCTCCGTTTACACCGGAAGAGAGCATTACCAGCGGCTATGTGAGAGAGGAGCATCCCGATGTCATTATCAATATCGTGGACGCCACCAATCTCAGCAGGAGCCTGTTTTTCACCACTCAGCTTTTAGAGCTGGGCATCCCGGTGGTAGTGGCGCTTAATAAAAGCGATATCAATGAAAAGCAGGGGACCAACATCGATCTGTCCCTTTTGTCTGAAAAGCTTTGCTGTCCTGTGATCGAAACCGTATCCACAAATGGAAAGGGGCTGAAGGAGGTTGTCAGAGCGGCCTGTGAAAAAAAGGGGGCCGGACAAAAAGCTCCTTATTTGCAGGCGGATATCGATCTTGGAGACAAAAAGGCGGTTGAAGAAGAGGACAGAAAGCGGTTTCGCTTTGTCAGCCAGATCGTAGGAGAAGTGGAAACCAGAAAGGTTTTGACAAAGGAAAAAAATAAAAGCGACGCCATCGATAAGCTTTTGACAAACAAAGTGGCGGGCATCGCGATTTTTGCCCTGGTGATGTGGGCGGTCTTTGACATTTCCCAGGCCCGGCTTGGCCCGCTGATTGCGGACTGGCTGGTGGGTTACATAGAAATGTTCCAGGGGTGGGTATCCGCTTCTCTTGAGGGAACCACACCCTTCCTGCAGGCCCTGCTGGCAGATGGCATCGTAGGCGGCGTCGGTGCGGTCGTGGGCTTTTTGCCTCTGGTTATGGTGATGTATTTCCTGATCGCTCTTTTAGAGGACTGCGGTTACATGGCCAGAGTCAGCATTGTAATGGATCCGATCTTTAAAAGAGTAGGCCTTTCCGGAAAATCCATTATTCCCTTTGTGATCACAACCGGCTGCGGCATTCCCGGCATCATGGCAAGCCGCACCATCCGGGACGAAAGGGAAAGAAGGGCCACGGCCATGCTGGCCACCTTTATGCCCTGCGGTGCGAAAATTCCCGTCATCGCCCTGTTTGCGGCTGTGTTTTTCGCAGACGCCTCCTGGGTCAGCGCGCTGATGTACTTTGTGGGCATTTTCCTGATTTTCCTGGGAGCCCTTCTGATCAAGCAGATCACCGGGCATAAATTCAGAAAAAGCTTCTTTATTATGGAATTGCCCCAATACAAGATTCCCAGCGTTAAAAGAGCCGTGCTTTCCATGTTTGGAAGAGCAAAGGCGTATATCGTAAAGGCCGCGACCATTATTTTGGTATGCAATGCGGTGGTACAGATCATGCAAACCTTTAACTGGCAGCTGCAGGTCGTGCCGGAGGGAATGGAGCATACCTCCATTCTGGCTACGATCGCCTCTCCCTTCGCCCTCCTTTTGATCCCCCTGGGCTTTGGCGTCTGGCAACTGGCGGCGGCGGCGATCACCGGCTTTATCGCCAAGGAAAATGTTGTAGGTACGCTGGCGGTGGTTTACGGCATTACCAATTTCATCAATACAGACGAATTGGCGCTGACCGGAGGCGCCACAGAAGTGGCCATGACCTTCGGACTGACCTCTGTGGCGGCCCTTGCCTATCTGATGTTCAACCTTTATACACCTCCCTGCTTTGCGGCTATCGGCGCCATGAACGCGGAGCTTGGAAGCAAAAAATGGCTATTTGGCGGTATCGGGCTGCAGCTTGCAACGGGCTATACGGTGGCTTTCCTGGTGTATCAGGTAGGAACGCTGATCACTACCGGATCCTTTGGAACAGGATTTTTACCCGGCCTGATCGCAGTGCTGCTGATAGCGGCGGTCATCGCCTCGGTGGTAGTCAGATCCAACCGCAAGCTTGCCCAGGAATATAATCTGCATCAGAAAGGAGTTAAAGCGGCGGCATGATGAAGGATGTAGTTGTTTTGCTGATCATTGCCCTGATTTTGGGAGCGGCTGTTTTCTATATCATCAAAGCCAAGAAAAAAGGAGTAAAGTGCATCGGCTGTGAAGCCGGGAGCTGCTGCTGTATGAAGCATGGCTTTGATGAGGATGGCCCGGGCAAAAAAGAGGATCAGGGGAACGCGCCAAAAGAGCAGGGCGGCTGCGGCTTTTGCGGATAGAAATAAAAAGCGCAGGAATATAATATAACAGGGATCAGGGAACAAATCCTGTTTAAAATGGCTCTTACCTTTATGAGGGGTAAATGTCGAAGGGTGGCGAAAATCGTCGAGAAAATGAAGTGTCCTGAGAACCGGAAGGCTGCGGGATACAGCGGAAAGGAGAAAAAAACGGCGAAGAAAATAAACTGATGGAGGAAACGCCTTTTACCTGCCTTAATGCCAAAAAGAGGCGGTAAAAAGGCGGAAAAGAAAGACGCAAAACGGGACGAGACGCCACAATCCGTTTTGCGCCTTTTGCGTTTTTGTTTGGAAAATTTCATCGGATCACAAAGGGGGGCAAAGGCCCGGAGCAGACCGGGGCTGTTAGAGCTTGCCCTTTTCCTCCAAATGAGCCTGGAGAAGACCCGCCGCCAGGGCGCAAAGATCGGCGCAGGGACGTTTTCGATAGTATTCCTCGGTTCGGACGGCCGGCTCTTTAAGCGTTTCTCCTTTTTGAAGCCCCAGAAGCTCCCGGCAGATAATAGAGCCGTTTTCCTTTTCGAAGGCGTGAGCAAGGGCCTGTACTTCTTTGTAAAGCTGTTTTTTGCCCTCCCGGTCTTCGGGGCTGCAATAGCCTTCTACCGCGCCAAGAGCCATCATCATGCCGCTGACGCAGCCGCAGACCTCCCTGAGCATACCAAAGCCCGCTCCGAAGGGGGAACTGATTTTAAGCGCTGTTTGGCGGTCCAGACCATACAGGTCTTCAAATGTCAAAAATACAGATTGAGAGCAGTTATAGCCCTCCTTGAACAGACTCTTTGCTTTTTCGGAACGATCCATGATAGATACCTCCTGTTCTTTTTTAGGATAGTATAACAGATTTTTGAAAGAGATGCGCTGATACGGGAAAAATCAGAAAAGCTTTTCCCCTAAAGAGAGGAAAAACAGTAGACGCGGCGGCTGGAAGGGAGTAAAATAAAAAGGTATATGCAAAGATAAAGAAAAAATTTTTTTCTTAACGTTTCAGGCCATAGATCCATGAAAGGCGGGGCCTGCCGGAAAGGAAAATATCATGAAAGAAACAAAACGACGACTTCCAGGCTGCCGGGCGGCAAAACAGCTTGCCGCCACAGCTGTTTTTCTGTGGGTCTTTCTTTTTTTCTGTTTCCCCGTTCAGGCCCAGTCCCTCGCATCCCGGACGGCGGCCCAGAGCTATGCCTCTGAGGGAGACTACTGGATTTACGAACCCATGGAGGGCTATCCTTCCGCTATCGCCCACGGCGGCGGTTTCATAGAAGGCTATACGGTCACGAATTCTCTGGAGGCGGTGCTTCAGTCCATCGAAAGGGGCTTTACCCTGATCGAGCTGGACATGTCCTTTACTACAGAGGGAAAAATCGCCATGATCCACGACTGGGAATCCTCTCCTGTTTATTATCTGGGAGCGGAGCGCAACGCGCCCATCAGCTACCGGCAATATACGGAAAGCCGTATTCTGGAGCAATTTCAGGTTTTGACCATGGACTCTCTGCAGGACATTTTGCAAAAGCATCCAAAGGTCAGGATCGTAACAGACACAAAAGAGGACAACCTCAGACTTTTGGAGCAGATTCAGGCAGAATATCCCCTTGTGGCGAAAAGAATCATCCCTCAGATCTACGACTACGATCAGTATGAGCCCGTAAGAGAAATGGGCTATAAGGATGTGATCCTGACCCTTTATAAGATCAGCTCTCAGATCGATCCCCAGGCGCTTTGTGATTTCGCAAAAGAAAAGGATCTGTATGGGGTAACCATGTCTTATGCTCTTGTGGACCAGGGCCTTGCTTCCCGTTTGCAGGATCAGGGGGTGGCGGTATATATGCATACGGTCAACAGCCTTGAGGAATACGGCCATGCCAGGGAAAACGGAGCCAGGGGGATTTATACCGACGATCTGCTGCCGGAGGAAATCGAAACGGCCCAGAGCCGGTATTATCTGATAAAAACCCAGGGTCCCGGAGAGGGCCAGCGAATGGATTTTCAGCTTATGTCTTCGCCTTTTTCCCTTCATATGAAGGGCCCTGAAAACAGCGGCGAGCAGGTGGCCTATTATATCGACGGCCGTCTTGCGGGCCGGGGGCCGGTGAATCAGACGCTTAGGCTGGAGACGGAGGATCTTGCCCAGGGGGTTTATCAGATAAAAGCCCAAATTCTGGATGACAGGCAGACGGTGCTGGCGGAAAGGGAATATTCCTTCCGGCTGGATGATGGCGGGTGCCTGCTGTTTGGAAAGCAGTACGACTATATATTGGAGGATGTGCCCTTTGTGGCGGATTATCAGCAAAGAAGAAGCGGTTTCAGCGACAGGGTCCGGGAAGTGCTGGATCAGGCGCTGATCGCCAGGGCGGGCAGCCCGGTGTATTATAACAAAGGACAGGCCGGGCTGTTTGTCAATGGGTCGTCTCTTTGCGTCCCGGTGACCGATGAAGAGGGAAATGTTCTGATACCCCTTTATGACAGCGCGATCAGCATGGGCGCTGTTGACGTGTGGATGGATGAGGCGAAGGCGATGATCATCCAGATGCCCGGCGGGATATATACCGCTGCGGTGGAAGGGGTGAGCCTTTGGGTGGATGACCGGAATACCACCGTTCTGAAAGGAGATCTTGCCATCGTCCGAAATAAGGCCATGGCGGGGGGGAATCTGCTCCGGGGGATATTCGGAAGGAATTATCTGCAAAACGATCAGGTGCTGGTGGTTTTGCCCCCGGGAACAAGCCTTACGGAAAACATTCAAAAAAGCGTTCTGGATGCGGCCGAAAGGTTGTATCAGTCCATATAACGAAGAGTCTGAAAACGAAAGGAAGAAAGCGTATGCAGGAATTCGGCTTTCATACGGTGGAGCTGGACCGGTCGATCCCGGCTGTGGTGATTCTTGATCAGACCCGGCTTCCCCGTCAGGAGCTTTATTTGACCCTGACAGATGAAGAAAGTCTGCGGGAGGCGATTTATCATCTGAAGGTTCGGGGCGCACCGGCTATCGGCGTAGCGGCGGCTCTTGGCATATATGTTTGTATGGCGGGGAAAAAGGCGTTAAAGGAAACGTCTTCTTTTCAAAAGGAATTTTCCCGGGTAAAGGATTACCTGGCATCCGCCAGGCCAACTGCGGTGAACCTGTTTTGGGCCCTGGAGAGGATGGAGGGAGCTTTGAAGCAGGCCCTTCGAGACGGAAAGTCCGTTCCGGGATTGCTGGAAGCGCTGGAAAAAGAGGCCCTTGCTGTTTTGGAGGAGGACCGGCAGATCTGCCGGAGCCTGGGAGAAAACGGATTGCGCCTGCTGAAGCCCGGTATGGGGATTCTGACCCACTGCAACGCCGGCGCTCTGGCGACGGCGGGCATGGGGACGGCGCTGGCGCCTGTTTATCTGGGCCAGCAAAGGGGCTATGGATTTCACGTGTTTGCCGATGAGACAAGGCCTCTTTTGCAGGGGGCCAGGCTCACCTGCTGGGAACTGTCAAAGGCGGGGGTAGATGTGACGCTGATTTGCGATAACATGGCCAGCATGGCCATGAAAAACGGCTGGATCCAGGCGGTGATCACCGGCTGCGACCGGGTGGCGGCCAACGGGGACAGCGCCAATAAAATCGGGACGTCTGCTGTGGCGATCCTGGCTAAGGAATACGGCATCCCCTTTTATATCGCCGCGCCCCTTTCCACCATTGACGCCAATTGCCGGGAGGGCAAGGATATCCGCATCGAGGAGCGGGCGGGCAAGGAAATCAGCGAAATGTGGTATACCCATCCCATGGCCCCGGAGGGGATCAAAACCTATAATCCGGCCTTTGATGTGACGGATCATCGCTATATCACGGCTTTGATTACAGAAAAGGGGATACTCAGCCCCCCCTTTACGGCTTCGATCCGTCAGGCCCTTTCATTGCCGGAAGGGTAAAAAGGGCATAAAAGAATTTTTGTAAAATGATTTGAAAAAGAGAGAAAACCATTAGAAAGAAAGAGTAAGAGAGGTAGGAAAAACAATGTGGTTTACACTGGCGCTGTATTTATCCATGGCCGTGCTGGGAATTGTCCTTTGCCGTCTTTCCAGGCCGGGCCGGAAGGTGTTTTCCTTCACCCAGAAGCTTCAGACGGCGGCGTTGATTCTCGTTATTTTTGCCATGGGCATGAAGATCGGCGCAGATGAGCGGGTCGTCACATCCCTTCATACCATCGGCATGAAGGCTTTTTTGATGACCTTTGCCGCCGTGGGCGGCAGCATCCTGTTTGTCCACCTGGGAAGAAGGCTCATGAGAATCGACGGACGGGGGTATAGAAAACGTGACTAAAATTATCGTTATCACAGTAACTGCCGGTATCCTGTTTGGCTTTTTCCTGGCGCCGGAGGCGCTGGTAGCCCAGGCGGATCTTTTGATCATGATCGGCCTTTCCCTGCTTTTATTTTTGGTGGGCATGGATATGGGAAAGCAGGAGGGGCTTTTGGAGAGCATACGCCGCTGCGGGGCGGCCATCATAATGGTGCCGGTTATGGCGGCGGTGGGAACCCTTGCGGGAACCGCTTTGATGGGTCTTGTTTTCGGCCTTGCCCTCAATGAGGGGGCAGCCATCGGAGCGGGCTTTGGCTGGTATTCTCTTGCGCCCAGTATCATCGCCGGCTATTCCACGGAGCTTTCCGCCATGAGCTTTATGAGCAATGTGTTCCGGGAGCTTGGCACGGTGATCCTGATCCCGGTGGTATCTGCCAGGATCGGATATTTTGAAGCGGTGTCCATGGGCGGCGCCGCGGCTATGGATGTGCTTTTGCCTGTGGTGGAAAAAGCGACAGAGGGCAGGATCGCCGTTTATTCCTTTGTGTCGGGCGCTGTCCTTTCCATTGCCGTTCCCGTGCTGGTGCCCCTTCTGATCGCCCTTTAGCCGGGGCTTTTACCGATCAGGGGAAGGCGCACGGTATTCGAAAACGGTTTGATTATCATATGATCCATTCAAATAAGGATAAAATGTAGGAGGAAAATAAAAAATGGCAAAGAATCAATTAAGACAGATCAGCGATTTTCAGGGAAGCAGTAATTATGTGGTTTCCCGGGAACTGATGAATGCGGTCAACGTAGCGGTGGCCCTGGAAAAGCCCCTTTTGATCAAGGGAGAGCCGGGAACGGGGAAAACCATGCTGGCGGAGGCGATTTCTCAGTCCATGGAAAAGGAGCTGATCATCTGGAATATCAAATCCACCACCAAGGCCCAGGAAGGCCTTTATGTGTACGATACGGTACAAAGGCTTTATGACAGCCAGTTTGGCGAGGGAGACGTAAGCGACATAAAAAAATACATCAAGCTGGGCAAGCTGGGGGAGGCCTTTACCTCTGAAAAACAGGTGGTGCTTCTGATCGATGAAATCGACAAGGCGGATCTGGAATTTCCCAACGACCTTTTATGGGAACTGGATAAGATGGAATATCATATCCCTGAAACCAAGGAAACCATCAGGGCGATCCACCGGCCCATCGTCATTATTACCTCCAACGCGGAAAAGGAGCTGCCGGACGCTTTCCTGAGACGGTGTATTTTCCACTATATCGAATTCCCCGATCAGGAAAAAATGGAAGAGATCGTCCGGGTCCATTATCCGGACATTGAAAAAAAGCTTTTGCATAACGCCATGGAAACCTTCTACCGGATCCGCAACATGAAGGAAATCCAGAAAAAGCCCAGCACCTCGGAGCTTTTGGACTGGCTGCAGGCGCTGGTGCTCAGCGGGGTTTCCGTGGAGCGCATCACCACGGAAATGCCCTTTATCGGCGTACTTTTGAAAAAAAATCAGGACATCGAGGCCCTGTTTAATGTAAAATCCAGGAACACCTCGTCCTCCGGCTATGGCAGATGGAGATAGGGGCTTATGTTTATTGCGTTTTTTTATTTATTGAGGGCCAGAGGACTGGATGTGTCTATCAATGAATGGCTGACCCTGATGGAGGCATTGGACAAGGGCCTGTGCCGCTCCAGCCTTTTGGATTTTTATTATCTTTGCCGGAGCGTTCTTGTGAAAAGCGAATCCCAGTATGATAAATTCGACATGGCCTTTGGGGAGTTTTTCAAAGGCGTGGAAACGCCGGAGGGTATTCCCGATGAGGTGTGGAAATGGCTGGATGAAGAGATCAGGCCGGCGGATATCCTGGAGCATATGAAAAAGGAATTCCCTGAATATGACCTGGATACCCTGATGCAGATGCTCAAAGAGCGTCTGGAGGAACAGACCGAGGCCCACAGCGGCGGCAATTACTGGGTAGGTACAGGCGGCACCTCTGTGTTTGGTCACAACGGCTACAATCCCAAGGGAATCAGAGTGGGGGGCCAGTCCCGTCACCGGTCGGCGGTAAAGGTAGCCGGAGAGAGAAATTTCCGGGATTTCAGACAGGATAATATTCTGGATACCAGGCAGTTTCAGATGGCCTTCAGAAAGCTGCGGCAGTTTTCCAGCAGGGTGGAGGCGGAACGGACGGAGCTGGACGTGGAGGCGACTGTACAGAAAACCTGCGACAACGCCGGCCTTCTTGATCTGGTATTTGAAAAGCCCCGGCAGAATACGGTCAAGGTGCTTTTGCTCTTTGATTCGGACGGCTCCATGTCTCCTTATACCAGGCTTTGCAGCGCATTGTTCCAGGCTGCTGATAAATCCAACCATTTCAAGGATTTGAAGGTATATTATTTTCACAACTGCATTTATGAGCATCTTTACGAAACGCCCCATTGCCGGTGGGGAGACTGGATCGAGACCCAGTGGGTTTTCCAGAATCTGTCCAGCGAATACAAGGTGATCATCGTGGGAGACGCCTCCATGGCGCCAAGCGAGCTGATGAGCCGGGGCGGAAGCAGCTATTACAGCCATTATAACGAAGAGGCCGGCTATGAATGGCTTTTGAAATTCAAAAGGCAGTATCCCCATATCGTATGGCTCAATCCCATCAGCGAATACTACTGGCCCATGGATTACGGCAGCTTCACCATCGGCAAGATCGGCGAGATATTTCCCATGTTTGAACTGTCTTTGGACGGGCTGGAGGCGGCGATTAAAAAGCTGCTTGTTTCCAAATAGGATGGGTGTTATAATTTAAAAAACTCAAAATATGGTATGGAAGCGGATTTTTCAAAGAGTCCCAAGCCCGCAGGCCGGGCCGGAGGGAAGACAAAACGGTTTCCAAGCATGAATAAAAACAAGGGCAAAAGGGAAAAAGCCATGAAGCAGGAGGGATACCTGGCAGGCGTAGATCTTGGCGCTACAACCATAAAGGCCGGTATTTTAAATGAAAAGCTGGAGCTGATAGGCAAAGCCAGGACGCTTACGCCGGCGGGAAAGGGCGGAGAGGCTCTGACGGCGGCTCTTTGGCAGACTGTGCTTTTGGCCTGCCGGCAAGCCGGCGTTTCAGAAAAGCTTCTTACGTCGGTTGGCGTAGGCTGTCCGGGCAGCGTGGATCAAAAAAGCGGCAGGCTTCTTCACGCCTGCAATCTTTCGCTGATCGATGATGATTTTTCCGGGCGTCTGGAAGGTCTTTGCCAAAGGCCGGTGTATCTGGAAAACGACGGGAACTGCGCACTTTTGGGGGAATGGAAAAAAGGCGCGGCGGCAGGTTTTTCCCAGGCCGTGATGCTGACCCTTGGAACCGGTATCGGCGGCGGAATTTTAGTAGATGGGAAGCTTTACCGGGGCTTTAACGGCTTTGGGGGCGAGGTGGGCCACATGGTGGTGCAGGCGGACGGACCCCTTTGCAGCTGCGGCAGACGGGGCTGTTTTGAGGTTTACGCTTCCGCCAGTGGACTGATCCGAATGACCAGGCAGGCCATGAAGGAGGACCGGGATTCTCTTATGTGGAAGCTGTGCGGAGGCGATCTTTTAAAAGCGGACGGAACCACCCCGTTTTTAGGACTCCAACAAAAAGACGAGGCTGCCCGCAGGACAGTGACGCTTTTTTTGAAATATCTGGCAGTTGGCGTAACCAATATCATCAATTTATTTCAACCGGAAGCGCTGGTGATCGGAGGCGGCGTAGGAAGGCAGGGAGAAGCCCTTCTTGGACCTCTTCGAAGACTGGTGGCAGAGCAGGTGTATTCCCGCTATGGCGGAGCGCAGACGAACATCCTTTCCTCCGCTCTGGGAGATGACGCGGGCATCATCGGCGCCGGGCTTCTGGGAAAGGAGAATGGAAGCTATGAGATGTCCGTTTTGTGAAAACCCCGATACCAAGGTGATCGATTCCAGGCCCACGGAAGAGGGTCATGCCATCCGGCGGCGGCGGGAATGTGAAAACTGCAAAAAGAGATTCACCACCTATGAAAAAGTGGAAGAAATCCCTCTGGTTGTGATCAAAAAAGACGGAAGCAGGGAGGTCTTTGACAGAAACAAGGTGCTCAACGGGATCCTGAAGGCCTGCGAGAAACGCCCCGTCTCCCTGGAAGTGATCGAGGGCATCGTCAGCGATATTGAGCGGGGCCTGAACAACATGATGGAAAAAGAGGTCAAAAGCAAAATGATCGGAGAGGTCATCATGGATCACCTGATGGAAATCGACGAGGTGGCATATGTGCGCTTCGCTTCGGTTTACCGGCAGTTCAAGGATGTCAATACCTTTATCGCAGAAATCGAAAAACTGGTCAATAAAGGCAAGCCGGCGGCAAATCCTGCCAGGCCGGAGTGAAATACCAGACAGGCGCTCCCGGCGGTCTTCGGGGACGCCTGTTTTTGAGAAAATATTCCGAAAGAGGCTTCGTTCGGAATATTCAGAATAATTAAAATGGGGCCTTTGATTTTTATTGCGGAGTCGCTTTTGGATGTGATATAATAAAACAGCGAATAAAACAGCTTCGGACTTGCCTGCTTACAGGAAGGCCCGCAGCTTCTCCCATAGGAAAGGACGGCGCGAAAACAGAGCATGGAGCCATTCAGTCTTGAAAAAGCGGAAAACGGCGTCTGGTATTTTTCGATCCCCGCTTTCGAAAGATACGGCGGATTGAAAACCTTTTTTACCACCCGGATCGGCGGGGTCAGCACAGAGGAATTTACCTCCTTGAATTTCGGCGGCTATACAAGGGATCTTCCACAGAATGTGGCGGAAAACCGAAAAAGAGTGATGGAAGCGGTAGGCATCCATGATTATACCGAGGGCTTTGTGCGCCAGGTTCACGGGGACAGGGTCTGCTGCATCCAGTCAAAGGATATCCTTGAGGAAAAAACCCTGACGATCAACAATGCCGACGGCATCACCACCAATCTTGAAAATATGTTGCTGGTGACGCTGCATGCGGACTGTCTTGCCTTGTATTTTTTTGATCCGGTCAAGGGGGTCATCGCTCTTTCCCATGCGGGATGGAGAGGAACCTCCAAATACATAGGCCCCAAAACCGTTGACAAAATGCAGGCGGAATTTGGCTCAGATCCTCAGGACATTCTCGCCGCCATTGGCCCGGGCATCAGCCTTTGCTGCTTTGAGGTGGGCCCGGAGGTTTACGAGGAATTCCGGTCTCATTTTCCCCAAACCGACCGGTGCGCTTACCGGAAGGATAACGGAAAATACATGATGGACCTGAAAAAAATCAATCAAATCCAGCTGGAAGAGGCAGGCGTTTCGGAAGTGCTGGTCAGCGGCTATTGTACGATGTGCGAGGACAAGCTGCTGTTTTCCCACAGAAGAGACCAGGGCAGGACCGGAAGGATGGGGGCCGGTATGATCCTGACAGGAGGGCGGCCCAAAGGCGCCTGAATATAGTGAGCCTGAGCATGGTTCGTAGTGTAAAAGGAGTGTGGCACATGAGCAATAAACTTATAATTGCGATTGATGGTCCCGCCGGTGCGGGGAAAAGCACCGTGGCGAGAATTCTGGCGGATATTTTTGGCTGCGAATACATAGATACGGGAGCGATGTACAGAGCCATTGCCTACAAAGCCGTACAGCATCTTGTTGATATCGATGATGACGAAGAACTCCAGGAGCTTTTGGATGAAACAGAGGTTTCCTTTAAAGATAAAATGATTCTGCTTGACGGAAAGCCGGTTGGAAGTGAGATCAGAACGCCTAAAATCAGCAGTATCGTATCCAGGGTGGCGGAAAAGAAAATGGTCAGGGAAAAGCTGATCGAGGCCCAGCGCAAAATCGGACAGGAAGTCAGCGTGGTAATGGATGGAAGAGACATCGGCACCAATGTTTTTCCCGACGCCCAGTTTAAGTTTTTTATAACGGCCAGCGTTGATGAGCGGGCGGACCGCAGATACAAGGAACTGATCCAGAAGGGCTATGACGCCTCTAAGATCGAGATTTATACGGAAATCAAAAAAAGGGACGAGTATGATACGAACCGAACCCTTAATCCTCTCAGAAAAGCGCCTGACGCAATTTTGATCGACACGACAAAAAGAACGATCAACGATGTAGTGGATGAAATCTGTGAAAGGATCAGAAGATCCTGACGGGCGGCAGGGCATGAAAAAGTAAAGAGGCGGCTCTTTTCAAAAGAGAGCCGCTTTTGTTCTTTGAACGCATAAAATCGAAAATGAGCCGTTGTTTGTAAAAAGGAGGTTGGAAAGTATGGGGTTTAAAAGCGACATTGAAATCGCGCAGGAAGCAAAGCTGGAAAGGATCGAGCAGATCGCCGAAAGGCTTTCCATTCCCGGGGAATTTTTGGAATGCTACGGCGCCTATAAGGCGAAGGTGGATTATAACCTGCTTTCTCAATATGAGAAAAAGGATGACGGCAAGCTGATTCTTGTAACGGCTATTACGCCCACGCCGGCGGGGGAGGGCAAGACGACTACTACGGTGGGACTGGGAGATGCTCTTTCCCGCCTTGGAAAGAAAACGGTCATCGCCCTGCGGGAGCCTTCCTTGGGACCGGTTTTCGGGATCAAGGGCGGAGCCGCAGGAGGCGGCTATGCCCAGGTCGTACCTATGGAAGACATCAACCTGCATTTTACGGGGGACATTCATGCGGTCACTACCGCCAATAATCTGATCGCCGCTCTTTTGGACAATCATATCCAGCAGGGCAACGCTTTGCATATCGATCCCAGGAGGATTACCTGGAAGCGGTGTATGGATATGAATGACAGGCAGCTTCGCTTTATGGTCAACGGTCTTGGAGGAAAGGCTAACGGGGTGCCAAGAGAAGATGGCTTTGATATTTCCGTGGCCTCGGAAATCATGGCGGTTTTATGTCTGGCCTCGGATATCCTTGATCTGAAGC
The DNA here is from genome assembly GCA_944386095.1 of uncultured Clostridia bacterium. Lineage (GTDB taxonomy): Bacteria > Bacillota > Clostridia > Peptostreptococcales > Anaerovoracaceae > CALWZU01. Next base: position 15,769 of record CALWZU010000005.1, read on the forward strand.
GGCGGGTAGCCAGGATCATCGTGGGCTATACTTACGAAGGAAAGCCGGTGACCGTAGGAGATTTAAAGGGACAGGGGGCGGTGGCGGCCCTGATGAAGGACGCCTTAAAGCCCAATTTGGTTCAGACGCTGGAGCACACGCCCACCTTTATCCACGGCGGCCCCTTTGCTAACATCGCCCACGGCTGCAACAGCATCATGGCTACCAAAATGGCCCTGAAGCTGGGGGATTATGTGGTAACGGAGGCCGGTTTCGGCGCTGACCTGGGCGCGGAAAAATTCCTGGACATCAAATGCCGCTACAGCGGATTGAAGCCCAGCGCCGTAGTGATCGTCGCCACCGCCAGGGCGCTGAAGCTCCACGGAGGCGTTCCCAAGGCGGATTTGAACAAGGAAAACCTTCAGGCCCTGGACAAGGGACTGGAAAATCTTTTGAAGCATGTGGAAAATATCACCCAGCATTTTGGACTGCCCGCTGTGGTTGCCATCAACGAATTTCCTTCAGACACTAAGGAAGAAATGAGGCTGATAGAAGAGAGGTGCAGGCAGCTGGGGGTCAAAGCGGTACTGTCCCAGGTATGGGCAAAGGGCGGTGAAGGCGGGAAAGCGCTGGCGGAGGAAGTGCTCAGAGCCATTGAAAAAGAAGAAAATCATTTCCGCTTTATTTACGAGACCCACATCCCCATCCGGGAAAAGATCGAAACCCTGGCGAAAACTATTTACGGCGCAGACGGCGTGGATTATATCGGAAACGCTTCCAGGCAGATAGACGAGCTGGAAGCCCTGGGCCTTGGAAATCTTCCCATCTGCGTGGCAAAGACCCAGTACTCTATCTCCGATGATCCGCTGAAGCTGGGAAGGCCAAGGGGATTTCGCATCACCGTAAGAAACGTGAAAGCGTCTGTAGGCGCCGGCTTTATCGTGGTGCTGACAGGGGATATCATGACCATGCCCGGTCTGCCGAAAAAACCGGCGGCGGAAACCATCGACGTTGACGAAACAGGAAAAATTTCCGGGCTTTTCTAGCCGGAATGGATTACAGTAAAGGAGCGCATTATTTTATGCTGGAAAAAACCTGCTATGAATTTCTGGATGAACTGGCTTCAAAGGCGCCTGTCCCGGGAGGCGGAGGCGCCTGCGCCTACGTGGCTTCCCTGGGGACGGCCCTGGGAAGCATGGTGGGGAATTTGACAATAGGGAAAAAAACCTACGCAGCGGTTCAGGAGGATATCGCTGAAATGCTCCAACGCTCCCGGAAGCTGATGGACAGGCTCAATGAACTGGTAGAGGAGGATGCGAAGGCATTTTTGCCTCTTTCTCAGGCCTACCGCATGCCCCAGGATACCCCTGAGCAAAAAAAGGAAAAGGAGGAGGCTTTGCAGGGGGCTTTAAAGGAAGCCGCGGCGGTGCCTCTTGAAATCGCCCAGGTTTGCCTGCAGGCCATCCAGCTGCACTGGGAATACGGCCAAAAGGGCTCCAGGCTCGCTCTCAGCGATGTAGGCTGCGGCGTGGTATTTTGCCGGGCAGCCCTACAGGGGGCGGCGCTGAACGTGCTGATCAACCTGAAGCTGATGAAGGATCAAAGCCTGAAAAAAGAAATGGGAGAGCGGCTGGAGAGCCTTGTCAGCCAGGGCTGTCAAATTGCCGACCAGGTGTTTGAACAGGTCAGGGAAGAGATAAGCTGAAAACGGAAAGACAGAAAACGCGAACAGGATTTGGAGAGGAAAGGAATGTTTATGGGTCAGGAGTTGAAGGGAGGCCCTGTAGCGGCGGCAATCAGGGCGGAAATGACGGAAAAGATCGAAAAATTCAAGGAGCGGGGACAGCAGGTCCGTATCGCCGTTTTTCGCGTAGGAAACAGAGAGGATGATCTTGCCTATGAAAGACGGGTATTGTCCAACTGCGAAAAGCTGGGAATAAAAGCCGACGTGCTGGCCTTTGAGGAAAACGTAAGTACGCCGGAGCTGAAGGAAGCCATTGAAAAAGCCAATCAAAACCGGCAGATACATGGAATTCTTTTGTTTCGCCCCCTTCCCCGGGGATTGGATGAGGCGCTTCTTGTGGAAAGCATAGATCCAAAAAAAGATATTGACTGTTCCAATCCGGAAAATCTCAACAAGGTCTTTCAGGGACAAAAGGACGGCTTTTATCCCTGTACGCCTGAGGCGGTGATGGAAATACTGAAATTTTACCAGGTGCCCCTGCAGGGAGCCCGGGTTGCCGTGGTAAACCGAAGCATGGTTTTAGGCAAGCCTTTATCCATGATGCTCCTTTCCGCAAACGCCACCGTTACGGTGTGTCATTCCAAAACCAAGGATATAGCCGGCATCACCAAGGAATCAGAGGTGGTGATCACCGGCGTGGGCAAGGCGGATTATTTTGACGAAGGCTATTTTCATCAGCAGGCGGTTGTGATCGATGTGGGAATCAATATGACGGAAAAGGGCCTTAGGGGAGATGTGGATTATGAGCGGGTTTTGGATCATGTAAGGGGAATCACCCCTGTTCCCGGCGGCGTAGGCGCCGTCACATCCACGATCCTGCTTCGGCACGCGGTGGAAGCGGCGGAAAGGAGCTTTCATGAATAAGAATTTTCTGACGCCGGCGGAAACCGCCGCCGCTATAGTCGATGCAGGAAGGGTAAAAGGAGACAGAAGCTTTTCATCTCTTTTGATCCTGGGAATCCTGGCGGGCGCTTTTATCGCCTTTGCCGGTCAGGGCTCTTCCATGGCCAGTTTTAATCTTTTGGCTCAGCCGGAAACCTTCGGTCTGGGAAGATGCCTTTTGGGCTCGGTTTTTACCGTGGGTCTGATGATGGTGGTGATTTCCGGGGCGGAGCTGTTTACGGGAAACACCATGATGTGCCTGGCGGTGATGCAAAAACAGACCACCCTTGTTAAGATGCTGCGCAACTGGGCCGTGGTGTATATCGGGAATTTCCTGGGAGCGGTGCTGATCGCTTGGATGGTGTCGGTAACGGGGCTTTGGGAAAGCGGAGGGCAGGCTCTTGGCATGATGACGGTGAAAATCGCCCTGGGCAAAGTGAACCTGAGCTTTGGAGCTGCTTTGATCTCGGGGATATTATGTAACTGGCTTGTGTGTATGGCGGTTTGGTTTGCCACCGGAGCGGATACGGTTTTAGGAAAGCTGGCGGCCTGTTTTTTCCCCATCTGGCTGTTTGCCACATCGGGCTTTGAGCATTCCATCGCCAACATGTATTATATTACCGCGGGGCTGCTGGCAAAACCGCTTTACGGCTTTTTCTTCAGCGCCGAAGAAATGGCCCTGTTAAACTGGGAGAGCTTTTTCCTGAGCAACCTCCTTCCCGTTACCATCGGAAATATCATCGGCGGAGGGCTGTTTGTGGCCATCGCTTTATGGTTTGGCCATCGAAGCAAAGACCGGGCCAAGGCGGAAGCCTGAGGTATTTTGACAAGGGGTCTTGCCAAAAGGGAATTCGGCTGATAAAGTGAAGAAAGAAAGATGTAAATGGTTTTGTTGTAAAAGACAGAACCATTTTGCTATGGAGGCATTGGTATGAAATATACGATCAAGGACGTTGCGGACCGGGCGGGCGTTTCCATCGCCACGGTTTCCAGGGTCATCAACGGGTCTTCCGTGGTCAGCGAAAAATCCCGGCAAAAGGTGATGGAAGCCATTGAGGAGCTGGATTTTAAGCCCAGCCAGATTGCCAGAAACCTGGTGATGCAGACAAGCAACACCATAGGGGTGATCGTCCCGGCCCTGAGCAATCAGTTTACAGGAGGTATCCTCAACGGGATCGAAGAAAAAACCAGCTCCTGTGGCTATGATATTCTGGTGGGCGGCACCGGAGGCGATGTGGAGCGGGAGAGACGGTATCTGGAGCTGTTTCAGGAGCGGCATGTGGCCGGTATTATTTTTATGGGCTGGCAGCTGAAGCCTCAGACGGTGAATGTGATCAATTCCATTTCCGTTCCTGTTGTGATGATGAACCGAAACGCCAGCGGCCTTAAGGTACCTACCGTGTCCATCGATAATTTCAGGGCTTCTTACCAGATGACCAAGTACCTGATCGAAAAAGGTCACAGAAAGATCGCTTTTTTCCGAAACAGCGTGGATATTGACGCCTGCGGGGTAGAGCAATACAGCGGCTTTGAAAGGGCTCTTGCCGAGGCGGGAATGGAAATCGACAGAAGCCTTGTGAAGTACGGGGAATTCAGTGAAGAAAGAAGCTATCAGCTGATGAGCGAATTGATCCGGCAGGAAAACATACCCACCGCCGTTTTCGCCACCAGCGACATTATGGCGATCGGAGCGGCAAACGCCATCAAGGATAGCGGTATGGATGTGCCGGGGGATGTGTCCGTTGTGGGATTCAACGATGTAGAAATGGCCTCTTTATACCGGCCCGCGCTGACGGTGATCCATCAGCCCCTGTTCGCCATGGGCGAGGAGGCTGTCAAGATGATTCTGGATTCCCGCAATAAGGATGGAAGCGGGATGGAAAACGACGGCAGAATCGTGATGCTGCCCCACAAGCTGGTTCAGAGGGACAGCTGCAGGAGCATTCCCGTGGAGGAAGAGGGAAAATAGCGATTTGTGTATCGCTTCACAAAAATCCTTTTAAAAGAGGGTGTCTTTTTAAGTCGTTTTTTGACTTGAAAGACACCCTCTTTATAAAATCAGGATAAGCTTTTGCCCCTTGCCCCAGGGGCGGCGCTTTTTCTTACAGCTCGTGGACAAACAGGCCGCTTCCCAGCTTGGGTTCAAACCAGTTGGACTTGGGCGGCAGGAGAAGCCCGGCGTCCGCCACGGCGATCAGTTCACCGATGGTAACAGGATACAGAGAAAAGGCGATCTGCATGTCGGTGGTCGCTCTTCTTTCCAGCTCCTTTAAGCCCCGGATACCGCCCACAAAGTCGATCCGCTTGTCAGTACGGGGATCTCCGATGCCCAGGATCGGTCCCAAAAGGTTGTTTTGCAGAATGGAAACATCCAGGGAAGCGATCGGGTCGTTTTCGTCAAAGGTGCCTTTTTTTGCCACCAGCTTATACCAGTTGCCGCCTACAAACATGCCGAAGGTATGTCTTTCTTCCGGCGCATAAGGACCCTTGGGGCCGGGACGGTACAGATCGAAATTCTGAGCGATGCTTTGGAAAAGGATGTCTTCGCTGTAGCCGTTCAGATCCTTGACCACCCTGTTATAATCAAAGATTTTCAGATCCTCGTCAGGGAAAATGACAGCCATGAAATAATTGAATTCTTCTTCCCCGGTATAGCCCGGGTGCTCTTCTCTTCTTTTAAGGCCGACCTTTACAGCGGAGGCGGATCTGTGATGGCCGTCGGCGATATACAGATAGTCGATGCCCGCAAACAGCTGGGAAATTTCCCGGCAGATAGCCTGATCCTTGACGACCCACAGGATATGAGCGACGCCGTCGGAAGAAACGATGTCGTATACCGGCCGGTTGTTGTCGGTGAAATTCGAAACGATTTCATTGATCCGTTCATTCTTTTTATAGGTGAAGAAAACCGGTTCCGTGTCGGCGTTGCAAACGTCGAAATGATTGATCCGGTCGATTTCTTTTTCGTGTCTGGTAAGCTCATGCTTTTTAATGATGTTGTTTTGATAATCGTCGATGGAGGCGCAGCCTACGATGCCCGTCTGGACCCGGCCGTCCATGATCTGACGGTAAATATAGAAGGCAGGGGCGTCTTCCCGGATAAACACGCCGTTGTCTGCAAAGGCATTCAGGTTTTCTTTCGCTTTTTCATAGACGGAGGGATCGTAGGGATTTTCCTGCTGGGGCAGATCGATTTCCGCCCGGCATACATGAAGGTAGCTGAAAGGGTTGTCTTTTGCCATTTCTGCGGCTTCCTGACGGTTCATAACGTCATAGGGAAGGGAAACAACGTTTTCCGCATATTGTGGATCCGGTCTGAGGGCTTTGAAAGGTCTGACGATGGCCATATGCATATTCTCCTTTATAATTTTTGGAATTTTAACAGGCTGCAACGATTAAGACCCGCTTAGATTTTCCGGTTAATGGGAATTTTTCCGAAAATTGTTGAAGACGGGCCGATGATGAAAAAAAGCTTGTGGTATATACTAAAGGATATTATACCGTGAAATGCAGCCAAAAGCAAGTTTTGGGCATTTCTGGTATAAACTCCGCCAGAGAGCAAAAAAAAACGGCCTTCGAAAGAACGAAGGCCGGGCGGAGTGTGATACCGTGAAATGCAGCCAAAAGCAAGTTTTGGGCATTTCTGGGATAAACTCCGCCAGAGAAGAAAGGGAAATGGCAGTGGAAAGAAGGGAGGGGGGGAGGAGGGTGAGGCAGTGAAG
>CALWZU010000006.1 GCA_944386095.1 uncultured Clostridia bacterium
TTGTATTGCGGGATCTGGATCTGATCAAAAAATTCCCGGATGCCCGTGTATGATGGTGTGTCAATACACTGGATGAGGGCTTCAAAAATGATATGGATAACTCTGATTTGGCTGGAAAACCTCAACATGAAAGGAAGCTATAAGACAGACATCCTCCGCTACATCCAAGAAAAATATCCACAGCTCCTGCCGCTGTATCAGGACATTTATCAAAAAAGAAACCCCGCCTATTGGGAACTGCTGGATGAGAAGCTGAGACGCTATGCCGCTGAAATTGGCCTGGACTATGTGACCAATGATGACAGCATGCAGCGGCCATTTGACGCGCCGCCGGTTATCGTAAACTATTTTTATCATGAGCGGATCAAAAAGTCTGCCAGGAAAGACAGCTTTTCGTCTAATTATCATATCTTTCTGAAAATTGGAAATTTAGAAAAATAGGAATTTATCCTTACATTTTCCCTAAAAAAAGTGGTAGAATAAACATATAGTAAAATTTTCAGGGCAGCTTCCCCGGATCGGGCAAATTTTTGACGAAGGAGGTTATTGCGCGATGTACCATGCTGGAGATCTGATTATTTATGGAAATACCGGCGTTTGCCGCGTCACGGAAATCAAAACCATGGATTTCATGAAAACAGGAAACGAGCAGCCTTATTACATCCTGTCCCCTTTATTCCAGAATTGCACGATTTCCGCTCCGGTCAATAACTCCAAAGTATTTATGCGCCCAATCATATCCAAGGAAGAAGCCGTCAAGCTCATCGATGACATCCCCTCCATCCACGCGGAAGCCTATCACAGCCATGTGCTGCGCCAGCTCACCGACCATTACGAGGCCCTCATCGACACCCACGACTGCCGTTGTCTGGTAGAGCTGACCAAATCCATTTACCGAAAAAAAGAATTTCTCTTAAAGCAGAAGAAAAAGTTCGGCGCTATCGATGAGCGCTTTATGAAACGGGCGGAGGACCTTCTTTTCGGAGAGCTTTCCGCGGCCCTTGAAATCCCAAGAGAAAGAGTCACCGAATTTATCAAAAGCCGCATCGGAAAAACCGGATGCAGCGAAACAGGTGAATCCGAGCCTTCTCCTTCCTCTGTCAAAGCCTGCTCCATGGGCTGAAATCCAAGGCCCTGGGTTCAAAGCAACTACCCGTTTCCGTTTGCGGCTTGTATAAAATCATATTGAAAGGCAGCCTTCCTGAGAAAGCTGCCTTTTTTGTTTTGTCTATGATCCTGCGCCCATCCTTTCGGATTTTGGCCTATGTTTCCGAAAAAACTCTATTTTGCCAGATTCTGCGCCTGTACGGCGGTAATGGCGACAACGCCTACGATATCTTCCCACATACAGCCTCTGGAAAGGTCGTTTACAGGCTTTTTGATGCCCTGGAGAATCGGGCCGTAAGCTTCCGCCTTAGCCAGTCTCTGTACCAGCTTATAGCCGATGTTACCTGCGTTTAAGTCGGGGAATACCAAAACATTGGCGTGTCCTGCAACCTTGCTGCCCGGAGCCTTGGACTGTCCAACCGATTCCACGATAGCGGCGTCAAGCTGCAGCTCGCCGTCCAGCGCCAGATCGGGAGCCTTTTCCTTGGCCAGCTTTGTGGCTTCCTGCACCTTTGTTACCAGATCGTGCTTTGCGGAGCCGTAGGTGGAATAGGAAAGCATGGCTACCTTGGGTTCTTCACCAACCAGAGATTTGAAGGATTTTGCAGATGCGATGGCGATTTCAGACAGGGCGTCCGGATCCGGATTTTCGGTCAGACCGATATCGGCAAATACGAATACGCCGTTTGAGCCGTATTCACAGTTTGGAACAACCTCCAGCATGAAGGAAGATACGTTCTTAGCGCCGGGAGCGGTCTTCAGGATCTGAAGAGCCGGCCTTAAGGTGTTTCCGGTGGAGTTGATCGCGCCGGCAACCATACCGTCAGCTGCGCCTACCTCTACCATCATAACGCCGTAGTAAAGAGGATTCTTCATTGTTTTGCGGGCCTCTTCCTCTGTCATGCCCTTGGCTTTTCTCATTTCATAGAAATTCTGAGCATAGCTTTCAAAATCCGCACTGGTTTCGGGATCTACGATTTTCGCGCCGGAAATGTCAACGCCCTGGGCCTTGGCCTGCGCCTGCACTTCTTCTTCCTTGCCCAGCAATACGATGTTGGCGAGGCCTTCCTGTAAAATCGTTCCAACGGCTTTTACTGTTCTTGGTTCTGCGCCTTCGGGAAGGACGATGGTTTTCACGTCTTTCTTGGCCAGATCTTTCATTTTACCTAAAAAATCCATTCTTTTCCTCCTGCTTTTATTTTCATTTACTAGCCTTGGCCTGTTATTTTGCTGTTTTTATTATAAATCACCCTGTCAAAGATTACAAGTGTGCCCTCCGAAAATTTACGGAAGCCTGAAGCCTGCTTTTTTCGTCTTTTTCCCCTTCCCACGGGCGCCTTTCCTTTGGCCTGTGATCTCCTATGAAGCTTTGCCTATGAGACCGGCGGCAAATCCTTTTAAATAGCCGCCATACCCGCATGGAAGGCCTTCAGGTTCAAATCCTCAAAGCCTTTCTTCACGTTATTTCGGATAATATCATCCCAGTCCATATGATCCAGTCCCATGGCTTTGACAAGGGCGCCCAGCAAAACGATATTCATGGTCTTGCTGTTTCCCAGTTCCTTTGCGATATCAGCAGCCTTAAACACGGAAACGCTGATTTTTCCCTCCATTTCCTCAATGATGCCCTGGGGATATTCCATTTTTCCCACCAGGATCGGTGCGGAGGGAATCTCGTAATCGTTGATGACCACCTTGCCCGTAGGCTTTACATACTCGATCCACCGCAGGGCTTCCATTTTCTCAAAGCAGACCATCACATCCGCTTCACCCTTTCCGATAATGGGAGAATATACCTTTTCTCCATAACGGATCTGGGTGGTAACGCTGCCTCCCCTTTGCGCCATACCGTGGACCTCGCTCATCTTCACGTCATAGCCCGCATTTACCAGAGCGGTAGAAAGAATTTTGCTTGCCAGGATGGTACCCTGTCCGCCCACACCTACCAAAAGAATATTTTTGATCTCGCTCATGCCTTCGCACCCGCCTTTCCATCCGCCATTTTAATCGCGTCAAAGGGACAAACCTGCATGCACACGCCGCAGCCGTTGCAGGCGTCCTGATCGATATGGACCTTTCCGTCCTTTGCATAAAGAGCCGGACAGCCTGTTCCGATGCACAGCTTGCAGTTGCGGCAGGCCTCCTGATCCACATAGCAGGTTTTCTTGCTCAGATCAAACCGCTCTTTGTCCTCTCTGGAGAATTTCTTCAAAACACAGGGCCACTTCGTGATGATCACGGAGGTTTCTCCGCAAGCAAGGGCCTGATCGAGAGCCGCGTCGTTTTCCGCCAGATTTAAAGGATTCACTATGTAAATATTTTTCTCCTTGATCCCCATGGCCTTGCACAGAGCGGGAATATCCACCTCCGGCGCTTCTTCTCCCATAAGGGTCAGTCCGGTGCCGGGATTTTGCTGATGTCCGGTCATACCGGTGGTGCGGTTATCCAAAATGACGCTGACGCAGCTGCCGTTATTATAGGCGATATCCATCAGGCTGGTAACGCCCGAATGGAAGAAGGTGGAATCTCCGATCACCGCCACCACTTTTTTGCCGGGCTGGGTCTTTTCAAAAACCTTGGATGCGCCGTGACCGGTGCTGATGCTGGCGCCCATGCAGATAGTGGTATCGATGGCAAACAGCGGTTCCGCCGAACCCAGCGTATAGCAGCCGATGTCTCCGGTTACCATAACATCCTTTCTTTTGGAAAGGGAATAGAAAAAGCCTCTGTGGGGGCAGCCCGCGCAAAGGGTCGGCGGTCTGCCGGGCACCTGTGTATCGGTGGTGATGGTCTTAGCCTGTATGCCGAAAACAGCCTTTCTGACCCGGTCTGTATCCAACTCGTTTTGATTGGGAATAACGGCTTTTCCGATGCAGGCAATCCCCGCTTCCTTCAGATGGCTTTCGATATAAGGCTCCAGCTCCTCCACCACATAAAGGGTCTTCACCTTGCCGGCAAATTCCCGGATCAGATCCATGGGCATGGGATGGGTAAAGCCCAGCTTCAAATATGAGGCCTCTTCTCCGAATACCTCCCTGGCATACTGGTATGCCACGCCGGAGCTGATAACGCCGATTTCCCTTCCATTATACTCCGCATGGTTCAAGGGCGTGGAATTGGCGTATTCCGCCATAACGGCAAGGCGCTGTTCCACCTTGGCCCGCATGGGTCTGGCGTTGGCAGGGGTCGCCACATAATGCTGGATCTGCTTTACATATTCGGGAACCTTTACCTCCTGACGCTCACCCCACTGCACCACGCTCTTGCTGTGGCAAACTCTGGTGGTCATACGGAAGAAAACGGGCGTTTCCCATTTTTCGCTTAAATCATAGGCCAGCTTGATAAAATCCTTGGCCTCCTGGCTGTCTGAAGGCTCCAGCATGGGGATCTTCGCGAATTTAGCGTAAAAACGATTATCCTGTTCATTTTGAGAGCTGTGCATGCCCGGGTCATCCGCCGAAACGATTACAAAGCCTCCCGTGGTGCCCGTATAACCGAAGGTCATAAGAGGATCCGCCGCAACATTGACCCCCACATGCTTCATACATGCCAAAGCTCGTCCTCCGGCGATGGCCGCCCCGATGGCAGCCTCCACCGCCACCTTTTCATTAGGCGCCCATTCACAGTACATATCATCCCGGTACTTGGCCGCAATATTTTCCAGAATTTCCGTGCTTGGCGTACCCGGATAGGCAGAGGCAAAAATCACGCCCGCTTCATAGGCGCCTCTTGCCACCGCTTCATTTCCCGTCATCAGTTCCTTCATCACTACCATTCTCCTAACCTTTCTATTCAGAAATATCCTTATGCTCGCCGCTGTAAAGCCTTCTCACTTCTCCTGTGTTTGATACAAATTCCTTGCGGTGTCCAAAATGCTCGCAGACCTCGCACAAAGCCGTTTCGTTTTTTTCCGGGCAAATGCCTCTGACGCACTGCCCCACGGAAAGAAATTCTTTAAACTGGGCCTCCGTTACCACCAGGCTGTCGCAGGAATAAGTGGCTTGAAAGGGTCCCATTTTTTTAAAGAAATATTTGACCATTTTTTCTTCGCTCACGTTGATCCTTCCTTTCTATTTTAACTGTAGTATTATATAATAAATTTCGCCTATATTCAATGATTTCCGCAACATAATGACCCGATGCAAAAAAAGGAAGAAATGAAAAAGAGACTCGAATGAGTCTCTTTAAAAGTTAACCGGCAGCTACCTACTCTCCCGGGCAGTCGCCCACCAAGTACCATCGGCGTTTGAGAGCTTAACTTCTGTGTTCGAGATGGGAACAGGTGTA
>CALWZU010000007.1 GCA_944386095.1 uncultured Clostridia bacterium
GGCGGCATCCCCGTCCACCGCCTCAAATACGGCGATTTCTTCCGCCGTAGCGCCGGAGCCGGCGTAAACCGCAAAATCCGCCACCTGGCTTTCTTCAAGGCCGTAAAGCATCAGCGCCGTGTTCGGGTCCACCTGGGAGAGCTGATCCTCAAAACTCACCTCCGCCAAAAGCTGATCGGCCAAAGCCTGTACCTGGATTTCGGCGGCGCTTTGGGCTTCGGGGCTTTCACCGGAGCCTTCTCCGCCGCCTTCCTGACCTTTGCAACCGGAAAGGAAACCTGCCCCAAGCAGGCAAAATACAAGAGCAAGTGCTGCGATACTGCGTTTCATCATTTCATATCCTCCTTAATCGATATATCATTTTTTACGTTTCGGGTTATTCGCTTGCCCGCCCGGCGTTCCTGCCGGGGGAATAAAAGCAGCCTTTTCCCCGATTCTTACAGTAAGGTCCGCATATAATCCGCCCATATCTGGCAGTACTGGGCGTTGGGGTGGATCCCGTCGAAAGAGGCGTCGGAAGGCAGGCATCCGTTCGCATCCTTCAGGGCCGCCGCCACATTCAGATAGGTCACGCCCTTTTCCTTGCACATGGCTTCTATCAGCCCGTTAAACTCGTTGATCCTGTTGTTGTTTGCGTTGTACTGATTCCTGGCGGAGGCCTCTGCGGAAACCGGCAGAATGGACTGGACATAAATCTTGGCCCCCGGCTGGCGCTCTCGAATATCGTCGATGATCTTACCGTAGCTTTGTATAAAGATATCCGTGCTTCTCCATCCCAGCTCGTTTTCGCCAAACATAAGGAATACCTTCTTATACTGGGCGCCCCAGAGCTCCTCCATGATCGGAACGCTGCTTCCCAGAGCCGCTTTTTCATAAACCGTGTTTACATTCAGGCCAACCTTGGTCAAAAAGACAGCGTTGGGTATGGCGCCGGAGTTACGCAGCCCTTCCAGGCAGGAATTGCCCACAAATACGGAGTTATCAAACACATCCGCATTTGGATCCTCCTCTCCCGGAGCAATGGGATCCGGTACCGTCTTCATAGAAGGAGATTCTACAAATCTGCCTGCCCGTTCAAAAAAGGTAACCACATGAGCCGCTTTTTTTTCTTCTGCCTCCTGTGTAAGCTGCTGCGCCTGCTCCTGAGTCACGATCCCGTCGGCGTATACCCCCGGCTGCACCGCAAGGGAATTTTCCTGAGGCTGTTTTTCTTCTCCGGGAGCCGAGCATTTGCCGATTACCACAAGCACCAGCAATATCAAAAGCAAAAGCCCCACAAAAGAGAGAAATTTCCTTTGATTGAGCCTATATTTTTTATTCTGTTTTTCTTTTACGGCCCGTTTCCGTTCTACTCGGGAAGCCCTTTTTTTTTCCATTTACAATTGTGCTGCCTTTCCGGGAATATCCTTGTCCCGCCCGGCCCTGTCCCCTAATGAGACAAGGCTTTGGGAAAGGGAATCAGGTTCTTTGTCTGTTCATAAAAAAAATCATTAAAAAAGCCGATCGCATATATACAGATCGCCTTCGGAAACACGGGCTTTCCCCAGGCGCGCAACCGCTTAAAAGATTTGTATTTTCCGCCTTTTCTATTCTAGAAAAAAGCGTTTCCCCTGTCAATACACCCTTTCTCTTTTATAAGAAAAAAATAAGATATCTGACGAACCCAAAAGTTTCCAAAAATTATTTTAATCATATGCCCATTTTTTCATTATTTTTCGATTTTTTTCGACTGATTCAATATTATTTTTCGATATTGCTTGTATTTTCTGTAGTTTTCATTTTATTTTCTTAGTGATATAATGTTGAGATGAGATCGCAGGTATCTCTTAGATAAAAAAGGCCCCTGCCGGGGCATCCGGCAGGGTCTTCCCCATAGAAAAGAGGCGAAAAAAATGACAAAGGTTACCATTGTTTCCGGTTTCCTGGGAGCCGGAAAAACCACCTTTATAAAAGAGCTGATCAGCAAGGTCTATAAAGACCAGTCCATCGTCCTGATCGAAAACGAATTCGGCGAAATCGGCGTTGACAGCCATTTCATGCAAAACACGGGAATCCAGGTGACCGAAATGAATGCCGGCTGTATCTGTTGCACCCTGGTGGGCGACTTCGCCCGGGCCCTGGAAGAGGTTGTTCATACCTACCGGCCGGAGCGCATCGTTATAGAGCCCTCCGGAGTAGGCAAACTGTCGGATGTGGCCCAGGCCATCGAAAGCCTTCCCCCTGCCCTTTCGGTCCATATAGACAATAAAATCACCGTTGTAGACGGAAAAAAGGCAAGACTGTTTATTAAAAACTTCGGTGAATTTTTCAACAACCAGATCGAAAGCGCCACTACCCTGGTCATCAGCAGAAGCCAGGATATGGATGAGCGCCGTCTGCAGGAATGCTTTGAACTGCTCCGGGAGCATAACGCCGCCGCCCCCATCATAACCACCCCCTGGGAGCAGCTTTCCCTCCAGGGCCTGAGAGATGCCCTGGCAGAGGGAGAAAGCCTTGAAAAACAGCTGCT
>CALWZU010000008.1 GCA_944386095.1 uncultured Clostridia bacterium
CTCTCGTAATATCTGATCCCTGCTTGGTGCGAAGCTCAAATATCCCATTTTCCAATGGTTTTAAATGATGATATGTTGTATTCGGCATATTATCAAGCGGATTTACGAAATGATGTGATAGGACATACAGATATTTTCATAATGTAAGGTGTACAGTATGGAGCAAAGGGAGGGCGTGAATGAAAAGAAACTGTGTTCAAAATGTTGTTATTCACGTTTCTGAGAATATGGATTTTCACGTCTTGTCCAATAAAATCAATGAATTTCACTTGGAGGTAGTGGAACGCAGGTTACATCATTCTAACTTGACAACAGAAGAAAAGATGGCTGTTATTGATAAAATAATAGAGCACTTAAAATTACGTGAGCTTGATGGAATCATCAAATAGGTGTTTGTGAAGCTGCCATACATGATATTGCCAAAGTCATGCATCGGCATGACGAATCCGGCTGTTTTTTCCTTGGCAGCGCCTGGAAATCGTTTTCTTTCCCTTTGTATGGTGGTGGAAAACGGCCGTTGCAGGGGACAAATACATTGGTCAGTATAGCGATGAGCCTTTCCCTTTGAGAATCGATGATCCGGCAGCCGGTCACGGCGCAGGCATTGCACCCAAAGCCCATACAGGCGGTAAGGCATTGCTTTCCCTGGACGCCGGCTTTTTTAAAGGCGTGATCCATCGTAAAGGCGATACGGGGCAGGATCCCTGCGTCCTCCAGCAAAGAAAAAAGAGGGAAAAAAATGACCATAGGCGGCAGCATGACGCTGACGACCCAGGTAAGGGTCTGATAAACCCCTTCCGTCAGAGCCCCCTTGAGCCACCAGGGGGCTTTTATCTGTTCGAAAAACAAGCACAGAGCTTCCCCGCCCCGGGAGAAAAGCTGCTGGAGAAGCTCAGAGGGCAGGTTGGCCCCGTAAATCGTCAGCCAGAATATCAGGATCAAAAGCCCCGCCATAAAGGGATAAGCGGTAAGAGGTCTGGTCAGAAGCCTGTCAAGCCTCAGGTCTTTTGAAGAAGGTCCTTCATTTTTCGCTTTGACGCAGCTTCGATAGATCCGGGCGGCTTTTTCGTACAGAGAAGGGGCAAGGCCCTCGTCTGTATCCAGAAGGGAGGCTTGGGTCTTGAGGGAAACCGCTTCCTCAGATGCTTTCGCATTCCTTTCGCAAAGGGCTTTGATTTCAGGCAGCAGCATTTCAAGCCCTTCTCCTGTTTTGGCGCTTGCGGCCAGGACAGGGATACCCAGCTGCTCTGCAAGAGAGGCAAGGTCGATTTGGATGCCTCTTTTTCGGGCTTCATCCATAAGATTGAGGCACAGAAACGCATTGAAGCCCAGGGAAAGCACCTGGAGAATCAGAAAAAGATTACGTTCAAGGCAAGTGGCGTCGGCAACCAGGACGATCCCGTCATTCCTGTCATGCACCAGGACGCTGCGGGTGAGAGCTTCTTCAGGTGAAAGCGTTCGAAGGGAATAGACGCCGGGAAGGTCCACAAGATGATAAAGACCATCCTCATAGAGGAAATCGCCCCGGGAAAGCCTGGCGGTCTTTCCGCTCCAATTTCCCGTATGCTCCCTCAGACCGGTGAGGGCGTTGAAGATAGTGCTTTTTCCCACATTGGGATTGCCTACAAGAAATATGGTTTTTTCTTGGCGCGGGTGCATGTGTATCAGCCTCCTGTCGGGGAAGATTCGGTTTGAAGGGAGCAGGCCCGTTACAGTCAGCATATGAGCAAGGGGCTTTTTGTGTTATGATGTATTCACAATCCTTGAGAAAAATTTTACTGTTATGGACCGAAACGGAGAAAGCAAAAGGAGAGGTAATCAGATGGGAATGAAAAAAAGAGGGGAACCTCTGCCCAGGGAATTTTATATGAGCAGGGCTCATCTTGCGGCCCCAAAGCTTCTTGGAAAGCTTCTTGTTCATAACACTCCCCAGGGGATGACCGCAGGGCGGATCGTGGAGGTAGAGGCCTATGAAGGGCCGGAGGATCTGGGCGCCCATTCCAGAGGAGGAATCAGAAGCGAAAGGACCAAAATCCAGTACGGGCCCGGAGGATATGCCTATATGTTCAGAATTTACGGTATGCATACCTGCTTCAACGTGGTCATCGGTGAAAGAGAAAAGCCCCATGCCATTTTAGTCAGAGCCCTTGCTCCCGAGGCGGGCCTTGAGCTGATGAAAAAACGCCGCAATACCCAGGATCCTGTGAGCCTGTGCAACGGACCGGGAAAGCTCTGCCAGGCCATGGGGCTTACCATGGAGCAATACGGATGGGATCTTTGCGGAGAAAGGCTTTACATCGCCTTTTGGGATGAGATCGAGCCGGAACAGATCATGGTCTCTCCCAGGATCAATATCGATTATGCCGGAGCCTACAAAGACATTCTCTGGCGGTATTATCTTAAGGAGGAGCCCTGCGTCTCCAAAGTGGCTTCGGGTTACAGAAAGAAAAGCAGGCCTATGATCTGGCAGAGCAGGCAGGAACCATAACAAATGAGATCGTCAGCAGATTGGGCCTGGGTTTGGAGCGGATCTGGGTTTAGATTTTTATAAATGTATTTTGGCGGAAGAAGACGCCGCTTTTTCGGATGAAAGAAGTCCGGGGCCCCTGAAGGGCGCATTTACAATCTCGACTAGCGCTTTCTCTTATGATATATTAATAATACAGTATCTTCATAAGAGGAGGCGTTTTTTTATGGGCCGGCAGGAACAACCAAGCCCTGTGAAACGAATATGCGCGGGTCTGCTTGCCCATGTTGATACAGGGAAAACAACCCTGTCGGAACACCTTTTGTACCTTGTGGGAAAACGGAAAAGCCAGGGAAGGGTAGATCGGGGAGAAGCGTTTTTGGATACGGACGAAATGGAAAGAAAAAGAGGGATCACTATTTTTTCCAAGCAGATCAGCCTGGATTTTTCGGATACGGTCATTACCCTTCTTGATACTCCCGGCCATGAGGATTTTTCTGCGGAAATGGAACGTACCCTGCAGGTTTTGGATTACGGGGTGCTTATGGTGAGCGGGCCGGAGGGCATCCAAAGCCATACCCTGACCCTGTGGCGGCTTTTGGCGCATTACGGGGTACCTGTTTTTGTCTTTGTCAACAAAATGGACCAGCCTGGAGCGGATCGGGACAGGATACTTGCGCAGCTGCAAAAAAGGCTGGATGAAAGATGCGTGGATTTTTCCGAGGCCCATGAAGCTTTTTGGCCTTCGGGGGATTGGGGGGATGAACCCGAAGGAAACGCCTTTGGTGCGTTTTTTGAAAATCTGGCCCTTTGTTCGGAGGCTTTGATGGAGACTTATCTTGAAAAGGGAAGGCTGGAAGAAGAAGAAATCAGCCGCCGGATCCAGAAAAGAGAGATATTCCCCTGTTATTTCGGTTCCGCTCTGAAGGGAGAGGGAACAGAGGCTTTTTTGCAGGGGCTTAGAAGGTATACCAGGCAGCCCGAGCCTTTGAAGGCGTTTGCCGCTAAGGTTTATAAGATTACAAGAGATGAAAAGGATACCCGGCTGACCCATATGAAAATCACCGGCGGAAGGCTGAAAATAAAGGACGTGCTTACAGGCGCCTGCCGGGGCTGCTTGGAAGAGGAAAAGGGCGGGCTCTGGCAGGAAAAGGCAGAACAGATCCGGCTCTATGAAGGGGCGCATTATGATACCCTCAAGGAAGCTTTGCCGGGCATGGTCTGCGCAGTGACGGGACTGAGCAAAACCTGGAGCGGGCAGGGCCTTGGAGCGGAGGCCTCATCGGAAAACCCGGTGCTGGAGCCGGCTCTGACCTATGAGGTAGAGCTTTCGGAAGGGACGGATGTATATGATGCCCTCTTAAAGCTGCGCCAGCTGGAAGAAGAGGCTCCCCAGCTGCACGTTTTGTGGGACGCCTCTCACCGGGAGATCCATGTGCAGCTGATGGGTGAAATCGAAACCCAGGTCCTTCAAAATATGATAAGACAGCGTTTCGGCTTTTCCGTCGCTTTTGGAAAAGCCAGTATTTTATATAAGGAAACCATCGCTCAGCCTGTGGAGGGGGTGGGGCATTTTGAGCCTTTACGCCATTACGCAGAGGTGCACCTGCTTTTGGAGCCCGGAAAACCGGGAAGCGGACTGGTATTTGAAAGCGCCTGCAGCGAGGATTTTTTGGATGCAAACTGGCAGAGGCTGATTTTGACCCATCTTTCCGAAAAAAAACACAGGGGCGTCCTCACCGGCGGGGAAATCACCGATATGAAGATCACCCTTTTGGGTGGGAGGGCTCACCAGAAGCATACGGAAGGCGGGGATTTTCGTCAGGCCACCTACCGGGCTTTGCGTCAGGGACTGCGAAAAGCCGAAAG
>CALWZU010000009.1 GCA_944386095.1 uncultured Clostridia bacterium
AGGCGAAGGCTTATTCCGACTTGGTGTTTAAAGAACTGCGGGAAATAGAGCGGATGCAGCAGGATCCCCGGACGCGCAATAAAAAAATAGAGGAGATCCGCAGCTCCCTGCGGGAAAAGGGCAGACAGTACGCCCAAAAGGAAGAGGCGGCAAAGGAAAACAGGGAACCTCTTTCCAGAAAGGATCTGCGGCTTGGTATGCGGGTGCGGATCGTAAGCCTTGATCAGGAAGGAAGCCTGCTGAGCCTGCCCGATGAAAAGGGAGAGCTTTTGGTGCAGGCGGGGCTGATGAAAATCACTGTCCGGCTGGAGGATCTGCAAAAGGCGGCGGAGGATGAGAGCGCAAAACAGGCCAAGACCCGTTATGGGGCCCTGTACAGGGAAAAGGCCAGCCGGGTGAGTCCAAGCTGCGATGTGAGAGGCTGTAATCTGGAAGAGGCAAAGGCCCTGGTGGACAAATATATCGACGACGCCTATATCGCAGGGCTGAAGCAGGTGAGCATCATCCACGGAAAGGGAGAGGGTATCCTGCGGGACGGCCTGAAGCCCTTCTTTAAACGCCATAAGCATGTGGAGAGCTTTCGCCCGGGGATGTATAATGAAGGGGCCGATGGCGTTACCATTCTGACCCTGAAGGAAAAATAAAATCCGGCTGATAAGAGGCCAAGAAAGGGAAGGCTCTTTGAAGAAGAAAAGCCGGCTGAAAAAGCCGGGAAACAGGAGCAGAAGAGATGGTTTATTTGGTAAGCGCCTGCCTGATGGGCGAGAACTGCAAGTATAACGGAGGAAACAACCGAAACGAAAGGGTGTTGGCCTTTTGCCGGGAAGCGGTGAAAAAAGGCAATCAGGTGGTGGCCGTATGTCCGGAAAGCCTGGGAGGGCTGGAAAGCCCCCGGCTTCCCAGCGAGATCCAGGAGGGCTCCGGGGAAGATGTGCTGACGGGGGATGCTCTGGTGAAGGACGCCCAGGGCGGAGATTTGACCCAGGCCTTTATCGCCGGCGCGGAAAGGGCCTTGAGGATGGCTGTTGAAGAAACGGAGCGTTATTTTCTTTCTTCTATACAGGCCGGGGCCCAGAAGGTAGGCCCCATGCCCGTGGAGGCGATTTTGAAGGCAAGAAGCCCTTCCTGCGGCAAAGGCATGGTCTACGACGGCAGCTTTTCGGGCGGGCTCAGAGAAGGAAACGGGGTTGCCGCCGCTTTATTGATGAAAAACGGGGTGAGGATCATCACCGAGGAAGAACTGTAAACGCTTTTGAAGACCATGAAAGAGGCTGGATCATATGATAAGCTGAAAAGATATATACGCCGGGAAATCCTATATCCCGGAAAACCGAAAAGATAAGGAGAAGGGATCTATGATCGATTTTAAAGAAAAAGTGGCCGGCGCTTTGGCCGGAAAAATAGAAGGACTGAGCCGGGAAGAAATCGGCCAGCTCATCGAGCTGCCGCCCAGTCCGGAGATGGGGGATTTTGCCTTCCCCTGTTTTCGCCTTGCCAAAACCATGAGAAAGGCGCCTGGGCTGATCGCAAAGGAGCTTGCGGAAAGCCTGGGAGGAGAAGAAGGCCAGAGCCTTTTTGAAAGGATCGAAAGCAAGGGGGGCTATGTGAATTTTTTCATCCTCAGGACGGCATTGACCGCTGAGGTGCTCTCTCAAATCCAGGAGCAAAAGGAGGGCTTTGGAAGGAGCCGGGAGGGAGAAGGCAAAAAGATCATCGTGGAGTTTTCTTCTCCCAATATCGCCAAGCCCTTTCATATCGGCCATATCCGAAGCACGGTGATCGGCAATGCCATTTACAAGCTGTATGATTTTCTGGGCTATGACACCATCCGCATCAACCATCTGGGAGATTACGGCACCCAGTTTGGCAAGATGATCGTGGCCTACCGCCGGTGGGGAAGCCGGGAAGAGGTGGAAAAGGCGCCCATTAAGACCCTTTTGGGCCTTTACGTTAAATTCCATGAGGAGGCGGAAAAAGAACCCTCGCTGGAGGATGAGGCCCGGGAGGTATTCAAAAAGCTGGAGGAGGGCAGCCCTGAGGAGCAGAAGCTCTGGCAGTGGTTCCGGGAGGAAAGCCTGAAGGAATTTCAGCGGGTTTATGAAATGCTGGATATCTCTTTTGATTCCTATGCGGGAGAAAGCTTTTATTCCGATAAGATGGACCGGGTAACGGATATGCTCAAGGAAAAAGGGCTTTTACAGGCGTCTCAGGGAGCGGAAATCGTGGATCTGTCCCAGTGGGGCATGAGCCCGGCCCTGATCCGTAAAAAGGACGGCTCTACCTTGTATATCACAAGAGATATCGCCGCCGCCATCTACCGCAAGGAGCATTACGATTTTGACAAATGCATCTATGTGGTGGCCGCTCAGCAGAATCTCCATTTTCAGCAGTGGTTCAAGATCATCGAGCTGATGGGCTTTGACTGGGCCAAGGACTGCGTCCATGTGAACTTTGGTCTTGTGAGCATGGAAGAGGGTACCATGTCCACCAGAAAGGGAAAGGTGATCTTTTTGGAGGATGTTTTGAACCGGGCGGTGGAAAAGACGGAAGAAATCATTCGGGAAAAGAACGTGGTCAAGGAAAATATAGAGGAAATTTCAAAGCAGGTAGGCATCGGGGCCGTGATTTTCCAGGAGCTTTCCAATAACCGGATCAAGGATTACGTGTTCTCCTGGGACAAGGTGCTGAATTTTGAAGGGGAAACCGGCCCCTATGTACAGTATACCCATGCCAGGGCCTGCAGCGTTCTGAAAAAGGCGGGAGTGGACTATGCCGCCGGGCAGAAGCTTTCCGGGGAGGTGGACATGTCCTATATCACGGGAGAAGCGGCCTATCAGCTGACGAAGCTGTTATATCGTTTCCCGGAGGTGATCGGAGAAGCGGCGGCGAAATACGAACCCTCGGTGCTGACCCGGCATATTGTGGATATCGCCCAGGCGTTCAATAAATTTTACCACGACGAGCAGATCCTTTCGGAACGGGCCGAAGAACAGAAGGCGAAGCTGCTTTTGACAGACGGGGTCAGACAGGTTCTGAAAAACGGCCTGGGGCTTTTAGGCATGAAAGCGCCTGAAAGCATGTAAGCATCGGTATAACTCCATAACCACAACGGAAAAGAAGGGATGAGATAACCATGAGATACGAGGGAAATGTTTTCCGGCCTCCCAGCGAGGCCTACAGCCTGATCGTGCAGGTGACCATCGGCTGCGCCCATAATCTGTGCACCTTTTGCAGCATGTATAAGGATAAGAAGTTCAGGATCAGGGATATAAACGAGGTGCTGGAGGATCTGGATATGGCAAGGCGGGCCTACCGGAGAGTGGAGCGGATCTTCCTGGCGGATGGAGACGCCATGGTGCTTTCCAACGAAAAGCTTTTGGTGATTTTGGAAAGGATCCGTAAAAACTTCCCGGAATGCCAGAGAGTGGGCATTTACGCTTCGCCCCAGGACATCCTTCGCAAAAGCCATCAGGAGCTGGTAGAGCTGCGGGAAAACGGCATCGGCATCGCCTACATGGGCGGGGAATCGGGCAGCGCAAACATACTGAAGGCCATCAAAAAAGGAGTGGGCCCAGAAGAAATGGAGGCGGCCTGTCACCGGCTCAACCAGGCGGGGATACTGTCTTCTGTGACCTTTATCTCCGGCCTTGGAGGCAAGGAGGGCTGGCGGGAGCATGCGGTGGAAACCGGGAATATGATCAGCCGGATGCAGCCCTCCTATGTGGGCCTTCTGACCCTGATGGTAGAGCCTGCCGCGCCCCTTTACAAGGATATCAGAAGCGGCGCCTTCCAGCTGCTTTCCCCGGAAGAGGTGCTGGTGGAAACGGCGGAGATGCTCCGTCATATCCAGCTGACAAAACCCTGCGTTTTCCGCAGCAACCACGCTTCCAATTATCTGTCTTTAAAGGGTACCCTGCCTCAGGATAAGGAAAAGCTTCTGGCTCTTCTGGAAAGGGCCCTGCATCACACGGAAATGCTCAAGGATGAAAGGTTCCGGCTGTTATAATGAAATTGCTGCTTACCACCCTGAATTCCCAGTACATCCATTCCGCTCCGGCGCTTAGGTATCTGTACGAGAGCGCCGGCAGCTGGCGGGAGCATATTACCCTGGAGGAATTCAGCGTTAATCAGGAAGAGACCGCCGTTTACATGCAGATCATAAGAGGCGGTTATGATGTGGTCTGCTTTTCCAGCTATATCTGGAATATGACAAAAACCCTGGAGCTGATCCGTACCCTGAAGGCGGCACAGCCTCAGCTTCGGATCGTGGCGGGGGGGCCGGAGGCTTCCTTTGAAACCAGGGAACTGCTTGAGGCCTTTCCCGAGATCGATCTGGTGATCCGGGGAGAGGGAGAAAGGCTGTTCCGGAAGCTGGTGGAAGAGCTGTTTTCTTCTGCCGGAGGGGCGGATTTCTGGGAAGAGGTGAAAAAACAGGGCCGCCTCTGGGGGCCGGAGCTTCTTGAACCGGAGGAGATCCCTTTTCCTTATCAGAGCCGGGAACCGGAAGAGGGCAAAATCGTTTATTATGAGGCTTCCCGGGGCTGCCCCTATCGATGCGCCTTTTGCATGTCTCCGGCGGCGGGTTCTCTGCGGTTTTTGCCTTTGGAGAGAGTCAAAAAAGAACTGTCCTATTTTCTGTCCCGAAGGGTGCCTCAGGTCAAGCTCATCGACAGGACCTTCAATGCGGATCCGGACCGGGCCGCCAGGATACTGGAATATTTGGTGCAGCAGGATAACGGGGTGACGAATTTCCATCTGGAGCTGTGCGGGGACCGGATCTCTCAGGAAATGATGGAGGCCTTCGAGGAGGCCAGAAACGGCCTGTTTCAGCTGGAGATCGGCGTTCAGTCCACCTGCCCCCAGGCCCTTTCGGCATGCGGGCGGCATGTGGATTTTCAGGCCCTTTCGGAGAACGTAAAGCGGCTTGTGGATCTGCGCACCATCCATATCCATCTGGATCTGATCGCAGGCCTTCCCTATGAAAGCTTCCAGCGCTTCGGTCTTTCCTTCGATCAGGTTTACGCTCTAAAGCCCGATGATCTGCAGCTGGGCTTTCTGAAGCTGATCAAGGGCTCCGCTCTGCGCCGGGACGCCGCCCGCTACGGCTATATTTACCGGAAAAAGGAACCCTATGAGGTGATCGCAAATGATGCGATTTCAGCCCGGGAGCTGGTAGAGCTCAAACAGATCGAGCATGTGCTGGGCCTGTATTATAACAAGCCGGGCTTTCGCTGTACCCTGTCCTATCTGATCGATCACTGGTTTTCCAGTCCCTTCGCCTTTTACCGCAAGTTTGCCGCCTGGTATTTTGACAGGGGCTATCATCTTTGCGCCCAGCCCCGCCGCCGGCTTTACGATATTTTGCAGCAGTGGATGGACCAGGAGGGCTTCGCTCCCGCCCAGGGGCTCAGGGAGCTGCTTTTATACGACCGGCTTGCCGCCGAGCCCGGCTCCAGGATTTCGGAAAAGGCTTACAGCGGCTTTGTTCATCAGTCTCTGCACCAGATGTTCCGCTTTGAGGAAGGGATCCGGGTCAAGGAGCTGATCAAAACCATCAATTATCACAGCTTTACCTATAACGTAAGCGACCTGCGCTACCGGGCGGCCCGGGATCTGGAAAAGGAAGAAAAGACCCTTTGCATCTTCTTTTCGGACAAGCGGGATGCGGGAGGCATGGCGGCGGAAATGTGCCTGCCGGTTCCGCCTGAAGGGGAGCAGACCCGCTCCCTGCAAACACCAAAACAGGATACAGGAGGAAATCATGAGCGTTGAACCCTATTTCAAAAAAGAACTGGACGATGTGGTCTTTATCAATCTGCGGGAGGGCTTTTTCGAAAAAAAGCCGGAGCTGGCCTTTTTAAAAGGGGTGCCTATTCCCGTTTCCCTGGGACAGATTTCTCAGGAGGCCCGGGTGGGCAGGGACAAAAGCACCATTTCCCCGGCGGCCGCTGTGGAGGCCATGGCCTTTGTCCTGGGTGCGGATCCTCATTTTCCTTATAAGGAGGCGTATCTGCGTTTTTTGGATCAGAGCGTGAAAGCGCCCTATTTGTTTTTGCTTGGTATGGGAATCCCCAAAACGGAGCAGGAGGAATATAAAAAGGCGGCGGTCCTGTTTCGGGCAGCGGATGTGTATGACAGGTGGAAGCGGGAGCAAAGCCCGGTGGCGCCCATGAAGCGGGATCCCAGAAAGCCGGAATATCCCGATGCGCTGTTTAACTATGCCAGAGCCTGCCGGGATGTTTACATGGAAAGCGAGGACACGGCGGAAAAGCTGGCTTTCCGGGAGGAATCGGTCCGGGTGTTTGAGGAGCTGACAGAGCTGTTTCCGGATTTTGACCAGAGCTATTTCTTTTTAGGATATTTTTACATGAATAAAAAGGAATATCAAAAGGCAAAAACCGTCTGGGAACGGTTTTTGGAGCTTACAGCGGAGGGGGTACAAAGAGAGGACATTCAGCAGCGCATGATTCAGCTTGAGGATATGATGCTTTACGAAAAGGGTTATCTTGCGGTTTTAAACGACAGGAGCCAGGAGGGTCTGGACATCCTGCTGCCCCTTTATGAAAAATACAAGGAGTGGTGGAATCTTCTGTTTTTCATCGGCCTTGCTTACCGTAAGCTGGATCTGCCCCAGAAGGGGATTCCCTTTTTTAAAGAGGTGGCAAGGCTGAAGCCCTCCCAATCCGACGCGTTAAACGAGCTGGGCCTTTGCTATGCTGCTTTGGAGGATTATGAAAGTGCGGAAAAATATCTGAAAAAGGCCGCTCTTGTAGAGGAAAACGATCCGGAGCTTTTATGCAACCTGGCGGCGGTCTATATCAGCTGGGGCAAGCTGGAGCTGGCGGAAAAGACCCTTTTGAAAGCGGAAGAGCTGAGCCCGGAGGAGCAGATCGTCCAGATGTGGCGGAGCGAGCTGGAAAAAAGAAAATCCATGTAAAAACCCAGAAGGAAGGAAAATGGGATTTTGCGTCATATTGATCCGTTTTCACGGCCAGGGTCAAGGTGAAGAAGAAAAGAAACAGGAAAAGCAGCAAAAGCCATGCTGCTTTTCTGTTGGGACAGGAAGGGCTGTTTCAGCCTTTTTTTCTTTCCTGCCATCTTTTGACATAGCGCTTTAAGGGCTTTTCCCATTGGTCCCTGGGGGCAGGGCCGCTTAAAAGCAGCTGGATCAAATGATCCTCCAGATCGAACCGCTTCAGGCTGTGACAGCCTCTTAGTAGATTGCGCTGCAGCTTTCCTGCCCAGGCGCTTTGAAACAACTGGCGGGCAAAGGCTTCATCCTCAAGGGCGTCGATAAAAGGCTGTATATATTCAGCATGGTCAGAATCGGTCTCATCATCCCACAGGAAATGGTAAAATAGCTCCTGGGCGGTCATGGGATCTTTCTTCATGCTGCTTTCGGCGATATCAAGAAGGCTCCTCCACATGGCGATGCCCTCCGGATAGCTTGTCTGCGGATCTTTTTCCCGCATGATCTTTTCGATCATGTTCCACCAGTGCAAAAGAGGCAGACTTTTATCAAAGAATTCTTTTGTCCGCCGGGGATAAAGGGCGATCAGGATGTCCCGGCAAATATCCCCTCCCTTTTCCAGCTGCCCCTGGGAAAGGAGCTTTTCGGCCATTTCCTTATCAGGATGGCGGACGGTGTATTGTTCCCAGTAGCGGCAGAATTCACGGTATAAATCGGCGCTGTGACTATGGAAGTCAAGGGGATCGGATTCATCGAAATAATCGTAAAACTGGGCGTAGGTATCGAAAAATTTGTCGATTTTTTCCTGAACCGCTTCGTCGTAAAAGCTTCTTTTAGGCAGGCTTTCAATGAGAAGCGCCCATAGCTGTCCGCAATACCAGCCGGACAGATCCCCGATATCCGCAAACAAAAGAGTGCTTGCCCGGAAGGCGCTGATGATATCCCGGGATGCGTATCCGGCATCGGCCTGAGGGGTATTTTTCAGAAATCGATCCAGCTGATTCAGCTTCGGTTGAGAGGGAAGGGTCAGGGCATCCATTACAGACTTGGAGATTTCAAAAATAATCGCCCTGCCAAGAAGGGGTATCAGCTGGGAGTGGGCCTGGGGGCTTACCAGAGGTTTCAAAATGTTTATAAGCTCCTGCCAAGACGCCGATGGATCCAGGATTTTTACTTTAGGAGAAATGGTAAGGGTAAAACGGATCTCCTTATAGGGAAGGGGGCCGAAATTTCCGCACCAGCCGCATTCCCACTGATTTCCCCGGATCATAACGGGGCTGCCGCAGTTAGGACAGGTCATTGTCATGATAAAATCTCCCTTTCTGATCGTCGGCTTTCGCAGCCGCTCCTTACAGGAGCGGATACGGGAGGGCCTTTGTCTTATTAAGAGGGGCTTTGCCGAAGGTTTCCTGGTTTTGTATAATATACGAATATGATACATGAATGGGAAGGCTCTGTCAAAAACCCGGACAAGGCCTTCTTGAAAGTTTACCGGCGCTGGTGTATGGTATAAGAAACGATAGAAACAT
The DNA here is from genome assembly GCA_944386095.1 of uncultured Clostridia bacterium. Taxonomy (GTDB): domain Bacteria; phylum Bacillota; class Clostridia; order Peptostreptococcales; family Anaerovoracaceae; genus CALWZU01. The sequence goes on from CALWZU010000009.1 coordinate 8,500, forward strand.
CGGTCAAAGGCGCCTGATTTTGGCGAGAGAGCGGGAAATAAAAATCACCGTGTTTTTCCGGGGCAGCTCGAAACGGGAATCACCGGAACACCGGAAGCGCGGGGCGTTTTCATGAAAATACAGCAAAAAACGGAGGAAGCATCATGAAATATGTGTTATACAAAAAAGAGGAGCATATCGTCACCATCACCTTAAACCGGCCTGAGGTGATGAACGCTTTCAATTCAGAGCTCATCGGCGGTCTGATCGAGGCTTTCGGAAGGGTCGAGGCGGATTCCCAGGTATACTGTGTTATATTAAACGCCGCAGGGGAAAAGGCTTTTTCCGCGGGAGGGGACATCAAAGAAGAAATCGCCACCGACGGACCGGCCGCCAAGGCCTTCGGACAGATGGGAAAGCGCTGTATCCAGTCGATCCAGAACTGCCGCGTCCCCGTGATCTGTGCGGTGCAGGGGTATGCGCTGGGAGGCGGGATGGAAGTGATCCTGGTCAGCGATATTACCGTGGCGGCGGATAACGCGAAAATCGGTATGCCTACCATCAAGCTGGGGACGATCCCCGGCTGGGGCAGTACGAAAAATCTGGCGGCTGTTGTGGGAAAATCCCGGGCCAAGGAGCTTCTGCTCACAGGTCGGATGATCAAGGCCCAGGAAGCGCTTGAACTGGGACTGGTGGAATTTGTGGTTCCGAGGGATCAGCTGATGGAAAAAGCCCGGGAACTGGCCCTTACCATTGCGGATATGGCGCCTATCGCGGTCAAGGCCATGAAGTCCTGTATCGACCGGGGCTGGGAAATGAACACGGAGGAAGCCTACGAGATGGAAACGGAGGCCTTTGCCATGTGCTACGGTACGCAGGATAAATTCGAAGCCATGTCCGCGTTTTTGGAGAAACGGCCTCACAAGCCCTATCAATATAAGTAAAAAACAGGTAAAAGACAGACTGAGAAAATAAACGGAAAAAACAAAGAAAAGCAGGAAAACATGCTGAGGCCCCGGCAAAAGAGCCGCTGTTTTCTGGAAGGGAGAAACAACGATGAAGATACTGTTTGTTGACAGCTGTATGAAGGAAGGAGAGGATTCCAGAACCAGGATGCTTTGCAGGGTATTTTTGGAAAAAACCCTTGCGGCGCACCCGGATTATCAGGTGGAGACCATCGTTTTAAAGGATATGGATTTAAAACCCTACCGTCAGGAGGATGCACAGGCCAGGGCGGAGCTGATCGAAAAGGGAAAGCTGGATCATCCCATGCTGGCTCTGGCAGGGCAGTTTGCAGGGGCTGACCGGATCCTGATCGGCGCGCCCTTTTGGGATCTTTGCTTTCCTTCCCTTTTGAAAATTTATATTGAGCATATCTTCGCCACAGGCGTGACCTTTCGTTACGATGGTCCCCGGGCTGTGGGCATGTGCCGGGCTGAAAAGCTGATGTACATCCAGTCTGCGGGGGGATTTACAGGAGAAAACGATCCCGGGACCGTCTATATGAAAGCCATCTGCGAGATGCTGGGGATCCCGAAATTTGAAAGGATCTGCGCGGAGGGAATCGATATTCAGGAAATTCCCACACAGCCCCAGATCCAAAAGGCGCTGGATGAAATCGAAAGGCTTGCTCCTTTGTGGTAAAATCCGGGGGATCAACATGGACAAAACAGGCTTGTAAGCGTCATAAGAAGAATTTTGACGGAGAAGGAGGGATTCTAACCCCATGAAAATGACAGTGTTGTACCACTCCCAAACGGGGCATACAAAAGAAATGGCGGAAGCGGTCGTCAGAGGGATGGCCCTTGTGGAAGGGGCCCGGCCAAAGGCTTTTTCCCTGGAGGATTATGATGAGAACTGGGTTCGGGAAAGCCGGTGCGTAGTAATGGGAACCCCTATTTATATGGCAAGCGTCAGCGGCAAGGTAAAGGCCTGGCTGGAAGGGCCGGCGCTGAAATGCGCTCTGGCGGGAAAGCTTGGGGGCGCCTTTGCCACGGCGGACTATGTTCATGGCGGGGGCGAACTGGGGATCCGTACCATTTTGGATCATATGATGACCATGGGGATGCTGGCCTACTCCGGCGGCAGCGCCTATGGAAAGCCCATTATCCATCTGGGACCGGTGGCTGTCAGCGGACAGCTGTCCTCCTATCAGGAAACCTTCCAGCTGTACGGGAAACGTATGGCGCTCAAGGCAATGGAGCTGTGGAAAAACCAGCCCCTTTAAAAAGGATAAAAGCATACAAAAACTGAGCCTTTCTGTTGGCTCGGTTTTTTTTGGGGATTTTTCAGAGAAAGCCCCGGCCGCCGGGAGATAGCGCATATGCAGAAAACCTTTCCGTAATGCCCAGGAAGATTTGAGTTACAGCCACGGACAAGGCCTGATACAGATCCGGGTTCAACTGCATTCCTCCTTATTTGTCGCTGACCGTTCCAAGGATGCAGGGGGATTTTTGATACAGCGGGATCTCCAAAATGACGCCGAAGGCGGCAA
>CALWZU010000010.1 GCA_944386095.1 uncultured Clostridia bacterium
CGGGACGCGTCTCCTTTCCATGGCAATCAATTTTCTGGATGCGAATGTTTTTATTATAATCCAAAATGTATATATATGCAATATTTTATCAACAAATCTCCTTTTTCGCCCTTCTGCTGTTCTTCTCTGCCCCGTGCCGTTCCTTTTATCTCCCAATCGGCCTGAAGCAACGTTTTTGGGCTCCGAAAAGCCCTTCCTCCTTCTCTGCCTGCCTTCAAAAATTTTGCCGGAAAAGAAATTTTTTCTCCCCCTGTGGCAATTTTCTCCCTTCCTCATACTCTGAAAGCACAGTTAGAATTTTTGCGGGCATTATCCGTCCGCAAGCGCAGAAAGGATGAACGCTGCTATGAAACAAACCCTATCCCAATCCCAGAGCGCGGCCTTCCCCGATCCGGTCCTGGCTATGGCCTACGTGCTCATGCAGCCCTGGGAACAAACCTACGACCTTCAAACCGCTCTTTGCCGGGGAACCCTGTTTCCCTCTCTGGATAAACCGTTTCTGGGAAAAGAGGTGACGCCCCGTGGATGAGAAAAACAGGCTCCTGGAACAGATCCGCCTTTCCAGCTTTGGAATCAACGAGCTGAATCTGTATCTGAACACCCATCCGGAGGATCAGACGGCTCTGGCTCACTACCGGCATTATAAAAGCATGCGGGATCAGGCCATGAAAGAATATACCGTAAAATACGGCCCGCTGACACCTTACGACAGCGCCGACACCGCTTCCTGGACCTGGGTGGATACCCCCTGGCCCTGGCAGTGCGAGAAATAAGGAGGGCATCGATTATGTGGACTTATGAAAAACGGCTGCAATATCCCGTCAATATCAAAAAACCCAATCCCAAGCTGGCAAGCGCCATCATTTCACAAATGGGCGGACCCGACGGCGAATTGGGCGCTTCCCAGCGTTACCTGAGCCAAAGGTACGCCGCCCCCTACGAAGAAGTCATCGCCACTTTATCCGACATCGGCACGGAAGAGCTTGCCCATATGGAAATGGTTTCCGCCATGGTCTATCAGCTGACCCGGAACCTGACCATGGAACAGATCAAGGAAAGCGGCTTTGACGCTTACTATGTGGATCATACCACCGGCGTCTATCCCCAGTCGGCAGCAGGCATTCCCTGGACCTCCGCCTATATCGGCGTAAAAGGCGACATCATCACCGATTTAACAGAGGACATGGGCGCCGAACAAAAAGCCCGGACCACCTACGACAATCTGATCCGTCTGGCCGATGATCCCGACGTGCTGGATGTTCTGAAATTTCTCAGAGAGCGGGAGCTCGTTCATTTTCAAAGATTCGGTGAGGCCCTCAGGCTCACCACGGACAGATTGAATGCGCAGAATTTTTACGCCTTCAATCCCTCCTTCGACAAATAAAAATCGCTTCCGCAAAAAAAATCATCCGGATGCCGGCGCCCGGCTTTCCTCAGCCGGTGCGCTTCCATCCGGATGTTTTATAATTTGGATATTTCAGCCCCTTTACCGGGTCAGGCAGGTTTCCGGCCTTGCCTTACAGCCCGCTTTTAAAAGCCGGCCCTTTGTTTTTATGAATCCCTACGCGTTGGCGCTGAGCAGTTCATCCTGGGAAAGCAGCCTTACGTTGTTTTTGGACAAGGCCTCAATAGCCTTTTCGTTGTCTCCTACCCGGAACACCATATAAGCGGCCTCGGCTTTTCTGGAATTGAACGCATAGGTATATTCGATGTTGATCTGGTTTTCTCCCAGGATTTTTACCACCTCATACAGTCCGCCGGGGTGATCGGGGATCTCCACCGCCAAAACAGGTGTAATGGAGCAAACATAGCCGGCGTCCTTCAGGGTTGTGGCCGTTTCGTAGGAATCCTCCACAATGATCCTGAGAATGCCGAAATCCGGGGTCTCCGCAAGGGAAAGGGCCCTCATGTCAAGATTGTGTTCTGCCAGCACCTTGGTGAAATCAGCCAGGGAGCCGGGACGGTTTTCCACAAAAACAGAAATTTGTTTTACGGTCATCTTTCTCACCTCTTCTACCATATCGCCCTGTTTTCAGGCGATGGGATTTGTCACGATTTCGATAAGGGACATTAGTACAGATTCCGCTTGTCGATGATCCTGACAGCCTTTCCTTCGCTTCTTGTAATGGTCTTGGGCGCTACCAGCTTGACGTTGGCGTAAATGCCCAGCATGGACTTAAGGGCGCCTACCAGTTCTCTTTCTCTGGTGGAAACCTCGCTGACCGCATCGGAGAACATCTCCGGCGTCATTTCTACCTGAACATCCAGGATATCGCTGTTGTTTTCCCTGCTGACCACGATCTGATAGTTAGCGGGATAGCCTTTGTTCAGCAAAACGGTTTCGATCTGAGAGGGGAATACATTTACGCCCTTTACGATCAGCATGTCATCGCTTCTGCCCATGGGCTTGCTCATTTTCACATGCGTCCTGCCGCAGGAGCATTTTTCTCTTGTCAGAACGCAGATATCCCTTGTTCTGTAACGGATCATGGGGAAGGCTTCCTTGGTGATCGTCGTAAATACCAGTTCGCCCTTTTCTCCCTCCGGCAATACCTCTCCCGTTTTCGGATCGATGATCTCCGCGATAAAATGATCTTCATTTATGTGCATACCGGTCTGTTCGCTGCACTCAAAGGCCACGCCGGGGCCTGCGATTTCCGTAAGACCGTAAATATCATATGCTTTGATTCCCAGCTTGTTCTGGATATCCTGACGCATTTCCTCGCTCCAGGCCTCCGCCCCGAAGATACCCGCCTTCAGCTTGATCTGATCCTTCAGCCCTCTTTCGCAGATGGATTCAGCCAGGAAAGCCGCATAGGAAGGGGTGCAGCACAAAATGGTAGAGCCCAGGTCGCACATGAACTGGATCTGTCTGTCCGTATTGCCGGAAGACATGGGCAGCGTCAGAGAGCCCAGCTTATGGGAGCCGCCGTTGAGCCCGGGGCCGCCTGTAAACAGCCCATAGCCATAGCACACATGAACCACATCCTCCTTTGTTCCGCCGGCGGCAACAATGGCTCTAGCGCAGCAGTCTTCCCATAGATCCAGGTCATGCTGGGTGTAAAAGGCCACGACTCTTCTTCCCGTGGTGCCGCTTGTGGACTGGATCCTGACCGCCTCGCTCACCGGAAGGGCCAGCATTCCGTAAGGATAGGCTTCTCTCAGATCATCCTTGGAAATAAAGGGAAGCTTGTGGAGGTCGTCTACAGATTTGATATCTTCAGGTTTTACGCCCTTTTGATCCATCAGATTCCTGTAATAGGGCACGTTTTTGTAAACATGGGCAACGGTTTTGACCAGTCCCGCATCCTGCCAGGCTCTGATTTGTTCCCTGGATGCGCATTCGATCTCAGGGTGAAAATAACGTTCCATTTTCATCAATCCTTTCTGTTTTTGCTCTCAATATTCCCATTTTTGTTTCGAGCCAAGTCATTTTCATTTTTATCATACCATCTTCAAAACCTGTCGTAAACAAAAAATTCCATTTCAAAACCCCTGCCTTTACGAAAAAAGCATTCTTTCTGGAAAATTGATCCGGCAATAAAAAAGACGCCGGCGAAGCTGCCGGCGTCATAAACGCACTGTTGGCCTGTCAGCCGGGCCGGGGAGCCCCCTTTGGCCTTTTACTGGGCGCTCTCAGGCGCTGCTTCCACTGCGGCGTCCGTTGCCGTATCGTCCGTCTGTGAAAGCTGATCCACGACCTGAGCGTTATCCATCAGAAACTGCAGGGTCTTATCCCACAGCAGGCTCTCATAAAGAACATCCACCGTATAATACTCTTCCAGCTGTTCCTGGCTTTCCGCCCCGAACATTTCCACGTATGCGGCGACGCCCTCGTCATACTCGCTCTGGGACAAGGACAGATCCTCGGCTCTGACGATGGCATAAAGCACCAGTTCGTCTCCTACCATAGACTGGGCATAGGCCAGAGCCTGTTCATTGAAGGTATCTTCCGTCATTCCCATGGATTCCAGCACATCGGCAAATTCCATCCCGTAGGTTTCTGCATACTGCTGATAATAGGTGGTCATCTGTTCTACGTAAGAATCCACTTCCTCCTGAGGATAATCCAGGATCTGGGCGTTTTCCACCGCCGTCATCCAGGCGGAGGATTTCATGGACTGATCCGCCGTTTCCGCAGCCTGTTCTTCCAGATAAGCCCTCACTTCTGCCCGGAATGCATCCACCGTTTCAGATTCCTGGGAAACCCTCTGGACAAATTCGTCCGTCAGCTCCGCATCCACCTGCCGGCTGGCAGATTTTACCGTTACGGTAAAAACAACAGGCTTTCCCGCAAGCTCCTCATTTCTATAATCCTGGGGGAAGGTCAGATTCAAATCCAGGGTGCTGCCGATAGCCGCTCCTACCAGGCCATCGTCAAAGCCATCGATATAACCGCTGCTTCCCAGCAGTATGGTCTGTCCTTCCGCAGTTCCGCCGTCAAAGGCTTCCCCGTCGATCTTGCCTTCATAATCGATGGTGACCGAATCTCCCAGTTCTACCGCAGCCCCCTCTTCCAGGGCCTGGGTTTCGGGATTGCTTTGCAAAATGACGATGATTTCCTCTTCCACCGCCTCATCGCTGATTTCAAGAGGCTCCACCTTTTGCACTTCGATTCCTTTATATTCGCCAAGGGTTACGTACTCTGCCAGATCATACTCCTGATACCGCTCGTCTACCTCCACCTTGCCGCAGCCTCCGGCGATCAGCACGGCACTCAAAGCGATCAGGAAAAAAATCATTTTCTTTTTCATTTCCCTTGTTTCCTTTCGTTCCTTTTCAATTTCTTAAATTTCATCTTTTTCGCAACAGCCAACAATTCTTTATATCACATTTTTTTTATCCTGAAAAGCCCCGACGGGCATTTTCACAAAACCGTAACACAAAAGAGCCGCTTCCTTTTATTTCCTCTTTTTCCCTTCCTTTTCCTTTTTCCGCCTTGCCGCCTGCTTTATTCCAGGACATGCTCAAGCCCCTGGTTGAACATGGTGCGGATATGATCGTCCGCCAAGCCGTAGATCATGGACTTTCCCTCTCTTTTGTAGCGCACCAGCCGGGCCTGCTTTAAAACCCGCAGCTGATGGGAAATCGCCGACTGAGACATATCCAGCTTTTTCGCGATATCATATACGCAAAGCTCCGAGGTAAACAACAGATACAAAATCTTGATCCTTGTGGTGTCGCCGAAAACCTTGAACAGCTCCGCCATATCATACAGGATCTCATCATCCGGCATATCCTCTCCCAGATCTCTTTTCATCTCTTCAACCGCGTCCTCCGGCAGGCCTTCCTTTTTTTTCGTCTGTTCTGTTTTTTCCTTATACTCCGGCATACGTCCGCCTCCCTTCCCTTCGGCCCTCCCGCCGTTTTCCATAGCCCAGGGGCCTTCCATTCCCTATCATGGACAGAACCCGGGGCGCCGCCACCTCAAACCAGCAGGCAAAAGCGCCGGGCCGGGTCTTGAGCAAAAACGAAAGCTTTTTCATCTCCAGCCACCAAAGCTCCTGTATTTCCCGCGGGTCCGGCCTGAGCGGTCCATGAAGACTTTCATCATAACGCATTAGAAACACATGGTCCAGCTCATATTCAAACAGCTGAGGAGAAAATTCATGACGATAAATAAAAGAAAACCATTCACAGGGAATACGGCAGTCCTTTTTCCCATATGCTCCTTTTGGAACCTTTATGCCCAGCTCCTCAAACAAACGCCTTTCCACCGCCGTCCCAAGGGCTTCCCCCTTTCGCGGATGAGAGCAGCAGCCATTGGCCCAGAGCCCTCCTGAATGATATTTCTCTTTGGCTCTTTTTTGTATCAGCATCCTTCCATTTTTGTCTATGATAAATACGGAAAAGGCCCGGTGCAAAAGCCCCTCCCTATGAGCCCGTTCCTTGCTGCAGCAGCCCACCGGCCGGTCTTTTTCATCTACCAGAATTATTTCCTGCTCCATACTGTTTTTCTCCCGAATTTTTGGTATAATAATATAATTGCGCAGCGGTATTTTTCCTTCTCCAAAAAGCGCTGTCAGCTGAAGGAACCGCCGGATAAAACCGTATCATTTTATTATACACCGGAAAGGAGGCCTTGAAAATGAAGAAACTCATAAAACTTTTGACATCCCGTGTTTTTATCGTAGGTATGCTGATGATGCTTCAGGCGGCCTTTCTGGTCATCGGGCTTCATTTTCTCACAGGCTATTTTGTGTATATGCAGTCCATCCTGGATCTGATCAGCCTTCTGGTGGTTTTTTATCTGATGAACAAAGAGGAAAACCCCTCCTACAAGCTGGCATGGGTCATCCCCATCCTGCTCTTCCCTCTGTTCGGAGGCTTGTTTTACGTTTTGCAGGGAATGCAGCGCACCAATAAAAGGCTGAAGGAAAACACCGCCAAAACCTTTACGGACACCGTTTCCCTTCTTCCCCAGGAAGCCTCGATCCTCCATGAACTGAAGCGGGAAGACCCCGCCGTTTATAACCAGGTCTGCTACATGGGCAAAAAGCAGGAGAATTTTTTTGACGAATCCAAAAGCGTCCCTCCCTATCCGATCTACAAAAACACAGAAACCACCTATCTGACACCGGGAGAAGCCTTTTTCGACAAGCTGACGGAAGCCCTGGAAAAAGCGGAGCATTATATCTTTTTGGAATATTTCATTATCGAAGAAGGGGTTATGTGGAACTCCATTTTGGAGATTCTGGAACGGAAGGTCAGGCAGGGAGTCGAGGTACGCCTTATTTACGACGATATGGGCTGCCTGATGAAGCTCCCAGAAAACTACGATTCCTACCTGCGCTCCAAGGGCATCCGGTGCCGGGTCTTCAATCCCTTCCGGGCCCACATTCTGCGTACCACCATCATGAACAACCGGGATCACCGCAAAATCGCCGTTATCGACGGCCATACAGGCTTTACCGGCGGCGCCAACCTGGCAGACGAATACATCAACGTCACCCATCCCTTCGGCCACTGGAAGGACGCCTCCGTCATGCTCAAGGGGGAAGCGGTCTGGAGCCTGACGGTGATGTTTTTCCGAACCTGGAACCTGACGGGGAAATACGAAAAAATCAATTACGAAAAATACCGGCCCCATATTTTCCACAGAGGCGGCTTTAAAAGCGACGGCTATGTCCAGCCCTACGGAGACAGCCCCTTTGACAGCGAAACCGTAGGAGAGATGGTATATCTGAACATCATCAACCGGGCCACCCGCTACGTATACATCGCCACCCCCTATCTGGTCATCGATCACGAGCTTACCACAGCCCTGATCCTGGCCGCTAAAAGCGGCGTAGACGTGCGGATCGTCACGCCCCATAAATACGACAAATGGTATGTGCACATCGTTACCCAAAGCTATTATACGGAACTGATCCGGGCAGGTGCCAGGATCTATGAGTATACGCCGGGCTTCGTCCATTCCAAAACCTTTATCAGCGATGACACAAAGGCCACGGTGGGCACTATCAACCTGGACTACCGGAGCCTGTATCTGCATTTCGAATGCGGCGTCTTTTTTTACCGCTCCCGGGCCGTTTCCCAGCTGAAGGAAGACTATTTGCAGATGCTTTCTCTTTCCCGGGAAATCACCCCCAGGGAATGTCTCAACGTCAGATGGTATGTCCGGCTTTTACGCAGCATCTTCAAAATGTTCGCCCCCTTGCTGTAAAATCCGGCGGCAGGCTCTGCTTTTGGATCCTTTCGGGCATCAACCGGGCACCGATGAGATTTCATGGAGAATATAACGATCATTCGCTTATCGGGAGGGATCAAACATGACAGGACACAAGGTAATCGGAAAACAATTCAACAGCAAAAAATGCATCGTCTGCGGCATGGACAATCCTCTGGGACTGAAAACCCGGTTTTATGAGCTGGACAACGGAGAGGTGGCAGGCATTTTCACCATTTTGGAGGAACACCAGAGCTATCCGGGCAGAATGCACGGCGGCGTTTCCTCCGCGGTGCTGGATGAAACCATCGGACGGGCTATCATGATCACAGAGCCCCATGTATGGGCGGTTACGGCAGAGCTGTCCGTAAAATACCGGCAGCCGGTACCCCTTGACACCACCCTTATCTGCATCGGCCGGATCACCCGCAATACCCGGCTGATTTTCGAAGGAGAAGGGGAAATCCTCCTGCCCGACGGAACCGTCGCCGTCACCGCCAAAGGGAAATACCGCAAGCTGGACTTGCGCAAAATCACTTCCGAAGAGGAGGCTCACGGCCAGGAAAACTGGATCGTCTGGCTGGAAAAGGAGGCCCGGGATCCGGAGGAGATCTTTTATTGATCTCCTTCTTGCTTAAATAAAGCGGCCCTCTTTGTCAGAGCCCATCGACTGCCTGACCGGCCGAACGGTTTTCCGGATTCCTTTGCAAAGGCTTTTTCAAAGACTGTTCTTCATTTCTTCAAAAGCCTTTCCTAAAAGGAACACAAAGCTGTCACATTTCTCCTTTACCATGTAGTTGTTGCAATCAATACAACCACCCTAAAACAACGATTCATTTAAAGGCTATTTCCACTCCCCCCATTTCGGAAATAGCCTTACTCCTTTTTTGACCCGCTTCAAAGGATCTGACCCTGTCCCCGCCCTTGCATACAAAAATTCCCGGGAAGCGGCGGCAAAACCGTCTCCCGGGACCGTCAAAATCCCCTTTGGCCTTATTAAACTTCATGAGAGCCGGCCCGCTTAGGCCGGATAATGTTTTTCACGGCGCTTTATAATACCCTTCCTTCAGCTCCCCCTTGGTCAAGCCCCGTTTCTTTCCCACCTGTATCCACAGATTGTTGGATCTTGACATAAACAGGAATTTGGGCATCTTCACATTCAGGGAAATCACCTCCGCCAAAGGCTCCCTGCCCTCAATGGTGCGGGCAAGCTGGCACATCGCCCTTTCCACCAGGCTCTTTTGTCTGGTTTCAAGGATCATGGCCCCCGAGCCGATGCTCACGGCCTGGCGCAGACGATATCCCACCCGCTGGCAAAACCGGCCCACGATTTCAATTGCCGTATTGTTCTGAGAGGCTTCCATGAAGCCGCAGTTGATGATCAGATAACATGCGGGCTTCGTTTCGTAAAAGGTTTCCTTTGTAAACTGTTCCATATCCTCAAACAGCTCCAGCACCTTGGCAGGCAGGCAGTCGATATAAAGAGGCGTGGCCAGGATCACAATGTCTGAGGTGGCGATCTGCTCAAACAGATATTTGGAATAATTCAGTTCGTACAAATAAACCTTGTCGATATCATAGCTCCCCTCATCCAGATGCCGTAAAAGCTCCGCCGTAAAGCGTTCCGACTGGGATTTACGCTTTTTAGGGCTGGCGTTGAGAATCAGCAGCTTTTTCATCACAGATCCCTCCATGCCCGGGCAAGCTTGGCTTGGATGTCCTCGCCGCCCTCTACGAAAATGGTTTTATGACGCTTCATATCCAAATTGATGGCGTTGCGTTTGATCAGCTGGTTATATACAATACAGTCATCCGGATCCAGACTGTCTCCGTAGGCTACCGCCAGAAGGCGGCGCTGCCGGGGATAGCGGGCGGTCATATGGACTTCTCCGTCCACCCCCCGTAAAAAAGGCGTTTCCAGGGGAATGGTTCTGTCCAGAAAGCATTTTGTCACGCTGGAATGACACCCATATTTCATAGCCGTCAATATAATCAAAGCGTCGCAGTCCACATAGGCCCGCAGTATCTCATCCATATCGTCCTCGAAAATGCACTTGCCCGGCGTCTTGACCCGGCAGGCAAAGCAGCCGATACAATAGCCGATCCTTGCCTTTGCCGCATTAAAGCAAAGCACCTGATCCTTTTGAAAGAAATCGCAGATGCTCTTTTCCAGAAGCCTTCCCCGCATTTCCGAAGCATCGCTGACGATCACAATCTTCATCTTATCTCATCCAATCTTCATTTCTCGGATCTTTTTTCCAGGCTAAAAGCTTTTCAAGAGAATGGGCTTCAATGTCATTTCTTTCGATCGCCGCCCGGATTAGTACATCATAGCTGCTCAGAGTGCAGAAGGGAACGCCCATACGGGCAAAATTTTCTTCTGAATCCTTCAGCCCATAGGTAAAAATCGCCGCCACGCCCAGCACATCGCCGCCGGCCTGCCGCAGGGCCTCTACCACGGCTCCCACGCTGCCGCCTGTGGAAATCAGATCCTCCACGATAACCACTTTTTGTCCCGGACGCAATCTGCCCTCTATCTGGTTTTGCTTTCCGTGCTTTTTCGCATCTCCTCTCACATAGCCCATAGGCAGCTCCATCGCCTGGGCGCTGAGAGCGGCCATTGGGATCCCGGCGGTAGCCGTTCCCATGATCACCTGGACCTGGGGATACTGCTTTCGGATCATGTCCACCAGGGCGTCTCTGACGATGGTCCTTTCCTCAGGATAGGAAAGGATCAGCCGGTTATCACAATAAATCGGCGATTTGATGCCGCTTGCCCAGGTAAAGGGCTCCTCCGGCCTGAGAGAAACCGCCTGTATATCCAGCAAAAGCTGCGCTATCCGTTTTTCCGTATCCATCCTTTTCACTCCTTTCCCTTCCCCGGGATGCCTTCCAGCTCCCTGAGGATGTTTTCATATGCCGCCGCTTTATCCTCCGCCTGGGTAATGGGCCTGCCCACCACCACATAGTCGCAGCCCTGTTCTCTTGCATAGGCGGGGCTGGCCACTCTCACCTGGTCGTCAGCGGACTGGCCCGCCGGCCGAATACCCGGCGTAACCGTAAGAAAACCCTCTCCGCAGACCTGGTGGATCCGCTTTGCTTCATGGACAGAGCAAACCACCCCGTCAAGTCCCGCTTCCTTTGCCATGCGGGCATAATGCTCTACCGTCTCCGTCAGGGACGCTCCGATCAAAAGCTCTTTATGGAGCATGTCCTCTCCGGTGGAGGTCAGCTGGGTGACAGCAATGCAAAGAGGCCGTTTCCCTCTTTCCCGGCTTCCCTCCTCAAGCCCCTCCAGAGCCTGCCTCATCATCTTAACGCCCCCCGCTCCGTGAAGATTGACCATGTCCACCTCATGGAAAGCCAGGTTCCGCATGGCGCTTTTGACCGTATTTGGAATATCATGCAGCTTCAGATCCAGAAATATCCGGTGTCCCCGTGCTTTGATTTTTTGAAGGATCGCCGGTCCTTCTCTGTAAAACAGCTCCATTCCTACTTTTACATAAGCTGGCTTCTTCAATTGGTCGAGAAACGCCAGGGTTTCTCTTTCCGAAGGAAAATCCAGCGCGATAATCAATGTTGGTCCTGCCATCTGCATCTACTCCTTTACCCGGTGGCTCTTCCCGATCGCTTCCTTCACGCTTCCAAGGCCATAAGAACGCAGCGTCTTTGGCAGCTGCTCTGCCAGCTTGGGGCAGATATAGGGATCGGTAAAATTCATCGTCCCTACCGCTACGGCGCTGGCGCCTGCGTAAAGAAATTCCAGCACGTCCTCCGCCGTACGGATGCCGCCCATGCCGATGATGGGAATGTCCACCTGTTCATAAACCTGATAAATCATCCGGATCGCCACCGGTTTGATAGCGCCGCCGGAAAGGCCCCCTGTTTTGTTGGCGATCACCGGCCTTGCGGTTTTCAGATCCAGGCGCATACCCAGAAGGGTGTTGATCATGGAAAGTCCGTCGGCGCCGCCCTGCTCCACCGCTTTGGCGATTTCCACCACATCTGTCACATTGGGAGACAGCTTCACATAAACCGGAACGCCGGATACCCCTTTGACCGCTTCCGTCAGCCTGCCCGCCACCTGGGGATCCGTTCCGAAGGCGATGCCTCCCTCCTTTACGTTGGGGCAGGATATGTTCAGTTCAAGGGCGTCTACGCCCGGGCAGTTTCCCAGCTTTTCCGCCGTTCTCACATAATCCTCCTGACTGCTGCCGGCTACGTTGGCGATGATACAGGTATCGAACTGCCGCAGCCAGGGCACCTGGGAACGAATGATTTCATCCACGCCGGGATTTTGCAGGCCGATGGCGTTGAGCATCCCTCCCGGCGTTTCCGCCACCCGGGGCAGGGGATTGCCAAACCGGGGCTGCTCCGTGGCCGCCTTCATAATGACCCCTCCCAGCAGGCTCAGATCATACAGCTGGGCAAATTCTCTGCCAAAGCCAAAGCAGCCGCTGGCGGGCATGATGGGATTTTTCAGCTTCAGTCCCGGCAGCCGGACGGAAAGATCGATTTTTTCCAAAGGGGGTTTTCCCCTGTCTTCACGCCTTCTTTCAGCGCTGGCCCTTGCGCTCATTCCATCACCACCCTCCCTATGGGAAATACGGGCCCTTCCTTGCAAACCCGGTGATAGGCCCCCGGTTCCTTCCGGTCCCTGCACACGCAGGCCATACAGGCCCCCATTCCGCAGGCCATCCGCACATCCAAAGATATATAGCCTCTTTCAAAACGTTCCTCCACAGCCCGCAGCATCCGCTTGGGACCGCAGGCATACACAAGGCGGGCCGTCTCCTTTCTGGATTCGATCAGCTCCAGCACATTTCCATGGTAACCAAAGCTGCCATCGTCGGTGGAAATCCCCGGCTCGATGCCAAGAGCCCGAAATTCTTCCACAGCGTAGACGTCATCTTTTGTGGGAAAGCCCAGGACCACGGAAACCGGATACCCCCATTTCCTCAGTTCTCTTGCTGTCTGGATCAGGGGGCCTGCCCCCGCTCCTCCGCCGATGACCAGCACCGGCTCCGGATGGGCCGGATCGATGGGAAAGCCGGTTCCCAGGGGCCCCAGTACCTGAATGCTTTCTCCCGGCTTCATGGCCGCCATCCTGGCCGTACCCTCTCCCAAAACCTTATAATACAAAACATAAAGCCCTTCTTCCGGCTCATAGCGGGAAATGCTGATAGGCCTTCTAAGGGTCAGCCCGTCGATGAGGAGATTCACAAACTGCCCCGGTCCAAACCGGCGGCTGAGGTCCCCCTTGATTACCATCCGATAGGTGTCCGCCGCCACCAGGATATTTTCTTTAATGATACCTGTTTCATCTGTCAGCTTCAATTGCCTCCACTCCTATTTCCTCTTTTGTTCTTCCCAGACCACCTGGCCCCGGGCGATGGTTAAAACGGGAAAGCCGGACAAAAGCCACCCCTGAAAAGGGGTGTTCTTCCCCTTGGATAAAAACGTCTCTTTTTCCACGGCCCGCTCTTTTTCCGGATCCACCAGCACCAGATCCGCCGCCATTCCTTCCTGGAGCCGTCCCCTGTCGGCAAATCCGAAAATGGAAGCCGGCCGGGCCGACATGGCTTCCACCAGTCTTTCAAGAGACAAAACGCCGACCTTGACCAGCTTCGTATACAAAAGGGGAAAAGCTGTCTCCAGTCCCACGATCCCGAAAGGCGCAGCAGAAAGCGTCCTGTTTTTTTCCGCCTGGGTATGGGGCGCATGATCCGTGGCGATGATATCCAGCGTTCCATCTATAAGCCCCTCCACCAAAGCCAGCCTGTCCACCTCCTCCCGAAGGGGCGGATTCATTTTTTCCATAGGCCCCTTTACATCCTCATCCCGCAGTAAAAGATGATGGGGCGTTACCTCCGCCGTAACAGGCAGGCCTTCTTTCTTTGCCTGGCGGATCAGCGCCACGCTTTCCTTGGCGCTTACATGGCAGACATGATAGGCGCAGCCGGTTTTTTTGACAAGAGCCAGATCTCTTTGGATCTGGGCGTATTCACAGGCGGAAGGAATGCCTGTCCATCCCCTTTTTTCCCCAAAGGCGCCCTGATGCACATACCCGCCGTTTTTTAAAGCGTTATCTTCCGTATGAGCGGCGATCACCGCTCCCAGAGACGCAGCCTGCCTCATGGCTTGCTCCATGACCTCTTCGGACTGGACGCCTACACCGTCGTCGCTGAAGGCTCTGGCTCCGGCCAAAAGCATTTTGCCCATCTCCACCACCTTCCGGCCTTTTTCTCCTTCTGTGATACAGGCATAGGGTTCGGTTCTGATTACGGCTTCTTTTTCCAAAAGCGCCTTGTATTCCGCCATCGTCTGAGGATTGTCCGGGGCGGGGCGAAGATTTGGCATGGGCATCACGGTAGTAAAGCCTCCCCTGGCCGCCGCCAGCGTCCCTGTCCGTATGGTTTCCTTTTCCTCAAAGCCTGGCTGGCGCAGGTGGACATGGGCGTCCACCAGCCCGGGCAGCGCCAGAAGGCCATCTCCCCGAATCACCTCCGCCGGCTCCGGCAAGGACCTTCCGGCGGCAGCCAGCCCTTTGCCGATCGCCAGGATCTTTCCCTTTTCAATCAGGATATCCTCCTGCTTTTTCACGCCTCCCGCCTTTATGAGGGTGCTGTTTTGGATCAAAATCACCTTGACGTTCCTTTCCCTTTCTTATTTTCCATTTTCTGCGGAAAAGCCCTATTCCCGCGCCCGGTCCTTCAAAAGCTTTACCGCCTCCTCCAGTTGCCGGTCATTTACGATATAATTTCCCTCTACGTCTGATTCTTCCAGCTCTACCACCACATCCGGCGTAATTCCCACCCCGTGGATAACCTTTCCGGAAGGGGAATAATACTGGGCGAATGTAATTTCAATACCATCGCCGTTTTTCAATCCCCAGGTTTTCTGCATGATCCCTTTTCCGTAGGTCTGGGTTCCCAAAATCACGCCTTCCTCATTATCCTGGACTCCGGCCACCAGCACCTCAGAAGCGCTGGCCGTGGCGCCGTTGACCAAAATCACGTAATCCAGAGGAGTTCTGCCATCCTCTGTACGATAATATACTCTCTCCCCGTGTCCGTCCTCCTGATAGACCACAACGCCCTCGTCCATAAGCATATCCGCGATTTCCACGCTCTGATCCACAATGCCGCCGATGTTGGCCCGCAAATCGATCACAAGGCCTTCCACACCGGCCTCCTCCATCTGGGTCAGCGCTTCCCGGAACTGCTGTGCTGTATTCATGTCAAAAGAGGCAAGACGGATATAGCCCATATGATCCTCTGTTACCTGACCATAGGCGGAGGTTTCTTCAATGGTTTCCCGCTCCATGGTATAACGCAGCATTTCTCCCTCTCTGAGGATCACAAGAGAAACCGCCGTTCCCACCTGTCCCTTTACCAGGGCGGAAACCTCTTCTGCGGACAGATCCCGGCTGTCCTGGCCGTCCACCTCAATGATCACGTCTCCCGGCAGGATGCCGGCTTTATAGGCAGGCCCCTCCTCCGTCAGGGACACCACCGTCACATAGCCGTCCTCGCCCACGCTCATGCTGATGCCCACGCCGCCAAAGGAGCCGGCGCTACCCTGCTGCAAAAGCTGATATTCCTCCTTGCTCAAATAACGGGTATAGGGATCTCCCGCTCCTTCAAACAGGCCCTTGTACAGGCTCAGGCGCATCGCCTCGTCATCCAGCTGCTGATAATAGTTATCCTCTAAAAAAACCTTCAGTGAAGGAAGCATCCCAAATTCTTTCTCAAAGGACTTCATCTGCTGGTATTCCATTTCCGAAACATAGACCTTATGGCCGATTGGAATTTCAAATACGCTCAGCACCGTCACCGTCAGAAGGGCCGTTATGATAATCAATGCCACGCCCACGGCGATGGCTCTTTCTTTTTTGATCATGGCTTCAGCTCCTTTCCCGCTCTTTTTCCTGATGCTTTCTGATATCTTCCAGTACGAACTGTACATGATATGAGCGGCCCCGGCGATTCATGTTCAAAACCCCTGCAACATCGATGATATTTCCCTGCAGCTCCCATTCTCTGAACTGTTTTCCCGCGCCGAACATAACGCATTCCACGGCATGGCCCTTATGGTCTCTGGTATACAGGCGCACATGCTCTTTTTCCTTTCCCATAAACTGCACCTGGACCACATACAGGTTTTCACAGGAAAACACCGGTTTTTCATTCTGATATCCAAAAGGCTCCAAAGCGTTGATCTCTTTTACCAGCTCTTCCGTAATATCCTCCGCCCTCAGGCTTTGATCGATCAGAAGCGTTTCCTCAAACCACTGAGGATGCTCTTTTCGGATTTTTTCTGTTTCCTCTTCCAGCGCCTTTCGAAAGGCCTCAAGCTTTTCCTCCCGGATGCTGAAGCCGCAGGCGGCCTTATGTCCGCCGAAGTTTTCCAAAAGCCCTTCCTGGGTTTTCAAAAGCCGGTACAAATCCAGCCCCCTGACGCTTCTGCCGGTTCCCTTCAAAAGCCCCGGCTCCTTTCCCTGGGTCACGATCAGAACCGGGCGGCAATATTCCTCCTTCAGCTTTCCGGCCACAATGCCCGCGATACCTTCATGAATGTCCCTTCCTCTGATAACCAGGATCCCCTTCGAAACACCCTCTTCGATCTGGGCCTTGGCCTCCTGATAACCCCTGGCCTGCAGGGCTTTTCTCATATTGTTATTATACACCAGTTTTTCGGAAAGCTCCCGTATTTTATGGGCGTCCGAGGCTCTCAAAAGCTCCATGGCCTCCTGGGCGCTGTCCACTCTGCCCCCCGCATTGATCAAGGGCCCGATAATAAAAGCGATCTGCTCCGCGCTTACCATTTTATCCTCCAGGCTGATTTCCCGCAAAAGTCCTCTCAGGCCGGGCCTTTTCCGGGAATTGACCCGCCTCAGCCCATGCTTGACGATGGTGCGGTTTTCGTCCACAAGAGGCACGATGTCCGCCACCGTAGCGATGGCCACCAGATCCAGCCCCCTGGCAATGGTGCTTTTGGGAAGCCCTGCGGTTTTCTGGAAGGCTTGAATCAGCTTATAGGCCACGCCGCAGCCGCACAGCTCTTTAAAAGGATACCGGCAGCCCGGCTGCTTGGGGTTGATAACGATACACTCCGCCAGCTTTTCTCCAGGCGTATGGTGATCCGTCACGATCACCTCCATCCCAAGGGACTTTGCATAAGCCACCTCTTCCCAGGAAGAAATACCGCAGTCCACCGTGATGATCAGATCCGTTTTTTCTCTGTGCAGCCGCTGGATCGCGCCCTTGTTGACGCCATAGCCTTCTTCTGTCCGGGAGGGGATATAGCTGATCACATTAGGCGTCAGATTCTCTAAAAATTCCGTAAGCAAACATACCGCAGTGATCCCGTCCACGTCATAATCGCCGTACACGCAGATCCGGCTGCGGTTTTCAATATGCCATTTGATCGTCTGTATTGCCTCTCTGACTCCCTTCAGCAAAAAAGGATCATATGTCAATACCGGATGCTCCGAAAGAAATTCCTCCATGGCCGGCTTTGTTTCCACTTTGCGGCTTCGGAGAATTTCCTGAACCTCTTTGCGGATGCCTGGAAAAACCTCCCCCTCCATCCGGGGCTGGTATACCCATTTTTTCATTTTGCCCAAGCCTGCTTTCCAAGTTTGTTTTTAAAAAAAAGGGCGAATCAACATTCGCCCTGATGGATTAACCTCCCAGATAGGGTGTGGGATTTGTATGAGATCCGTTCACACGCACTTCGAAATGACAGTGTGGCCCGGTGGAATTGCCCGTCGATCCGATCTTTGCGATCTGCTGGCCCTGGGTCACCTGCTGGCCCTTGGAAACCAGAAGGGCGCTGTTATGAGCGTAAAGCGTGGTAATGCCGCCGCCATGGTCGATGATGACCGTATTCCCATAGCCGCCGTACCAGCCCGCATAAATAACGGTTCCGCTGCCTGCCGCAACGCATTTGGTTCCCATCGCCGAAGCCAGGTCAAGTCCGGTATGTAATTTCCTGGTGCCGGTAATGGGGTGGATCCTGTATCCGTAGGGAGAGCTGATCCTTGTATACTGGGGCGCCGGATTGATAAAGGTGCCCCCCACAAAGGTCGTGCTGCTGCCGGAAGAGGACGCCCGGATCAGGGATGTGATCTGTTCTGCCGTAGCATTCAGATCATCGATCATTTTTTCGTACTCATCGATATCGCCCAGGATCTCTTCTCTCATAGCCTGCGCCTGCGCTTTATCGCTGCTCAGGGAAGCCTTTTGCTGCTCCAGCTGGTTTTGCTGCTGAGAAAGGTTTTCCCGCAGATCCTCCAGCTCCTTCTTGACCGCCGCGATCTGATCGTACTGCGCCTGAAGAAGATTCAGATACTCCTCATCCATTTCGTAGATCCTTGAGATCATATCGATGTTATTCATCAGTTCCGTAAAGCTGCTGGAGCCCAGGAGCACTTCAAGATAACCTACCTCGCCGTTTTTATACATGGTCCGCAGCCTCAGATTCAGGCTTTCATCCTGCTCTCCGATCTGCACCTGCTTTTCGTCAAGCTCTTCCTGCTTCTGAGAGATCTTTCCCTGTGTTTCGGAGATCTCTACCTCCAGCACTCCGATGGAAGCTTCCTTTTCGTTGATCTGCTGATCCAGCTCCACGATCTGGCTGGCAAGATCCTTTTCCTGATTTTTACTGTTTTGCAGGGCTTCCTTTGTGTCGTTTAGCTTCTGATTGACTTCATTGAGCTTTTCCTGGTTGGTCTGCTCACCGAAGGCAAGTCCTCCGGTAAAAACCCCCGCCGCCAGAAAAACGCTCAGTCCTATGATAAAATAGCGCTTAAAACGATTTTTCTTCATTTGCCGCTCCTTTCGTTGTTTGATCCCTTCCTGCGCCTTTGCCCTTTTGATCCGGTCCGGCTTCAGGCCTGTACCGGATACGGAAGGAAGCCTAGGTATCCAGGAACCTTCTCATGGACAGAATACTGCCAAGCGCGCCTATGCTGATACCGATGGCTACGAAAATGATGATCAGGTTGATCATAATGAATTCAAAGGGTACCATTCCGCTGGAAAACAGGATCAGCAGCCGCTGCTGGAAGGACTCCACAAACTGATAGTAAGCAAAGCCTACAATACCGGCGCTGATCACCGAGGAAAGGATTCCGATGATTATGCCCTCTACCAGGAAAGGCCCCCGGATAAACCAGTTGGTTGCGCCCACGTATTTCATGATGTTGATTTCCTGCGCCCTGGCATGAACGGTCAGCTTGATGGTATTGGAAACCACCACAATGGATACGATGATCAAAATCCCGATCAGAATCAAAGCGCCGGTTTGGATATAATTTGTAATGGAAAGGATTTTCCCCACCATTTCCTGATAATATTTGATGTCCTCGATTCCCTCCATGCCCTCCAGCTGATCCACGATATCCCCCTCTACGGAAAGATCTGTAGCGGTGATAATGATGGATGCGGGGAAGGGGTTGTCCACAAGGCCGTCCAGCAGGTAGGCGTTTTCGCCCCATCTGGATTTCATTTCCTCCATGGCGTCATCCTTGCTCATATAATAAGCCCTTGCCACGCCGTCAAAGTCTTCGATTTCCTCCAGCATTTCTTCGGCCTTTTCCTGGGTGACCTCGTCAAGCAGATAGACCTCTATGGAATCAAACTGATCCTCCGCGCTGGAAGCCAGCAGGTTCACGTTCACCACCAGCATGAAAAAAAGGCCTAAGATCAGCATCATCGCCGTAATGGAAAACACCGAGGCGGTGCTCATGTTTTTATTTCGAAAAAGCTGCACGAAGGCTTGCTTGATCGTATATCCGAATGCTCTAATCATCTTCCCTGTAAGCCCCCTCTGCGTCTCTTACGATTTTTCCCTTATTGATGGCCACCACCCGTTTTCCCATTCTGTCCACGATATCCTTGGCGTGGGTAACCATTACGATGGTGGTTCCCCGATTATTGATGGTCTGAAGGATGTTCATGATTTCTTCAGCCGTATCCGGGTCAAGGTTTCCCGTAGGCTCATCGGCTATCAGAACCGGCGGGTTGTTGACGATGGCTCTGGCGATAGCGACTCTTTGCTGTTCGCCTGCGGACAGCTGATGGGGATATTGGTTTGCCTTGGAGCTGATCCCCACAAGGCTCAGCATCAAGGGAACTTGTTTTTTGATTACTTTTCTGGGGGCATGGAGGATTTCCATGGCGAAAGCCACGTTTTCAAATACGGTTTTTTTGGGCAAAAGCCGGAAATCCTGAAAGACGATGCCGATATTTCTTCTGTGCTGAGGAACCAGTCGATTCGACAGGCTGGTGACCTCCCTGTCGGCAACGGTGATGGTACCCTCATCCGCTTCGATCTCCTTGAGCATGAGCTTGATAAAGGTGGATTTTCCCGCGCCGCTTGGGCCTACCAGAAAAACGAATTCCCCTTTTTCAATGGTAATGTCGATGTTCTCTACTCCCACATTGCTGCCATACATTTTTGTGACGTTTTTGAACTCAATCATACTTTGTTACCTTTTGCTCTTCCTGATTTTTACGCCCTGAAAAGGACGTTTTATCGAAATCATTGACATGTTTCCCGAATATTATATAATTACCGGGATAAGATTTCCACAAAATCGGTCATTTTTTTCGAAAGTCAACAAATTTTAAAACGTTTGTAACACTTTTTTCATATTGCGCTTTTTCAATTTTTCCGGAAATTTTACGAAAAACCCGGAATTTATTCGATTTTTTCAAAAAATAAATGCGTGAAAAGGAGAACCATGAAATCCCAGATCCGAAAGAATATGCTGGGGCGGCGAAACAACCTGCCCCTTGAATATATACAAAAAAGCGGGGCAGCCTTTTATGAAAACCTTCTGAAATCAGGCTGTCTGCCCTCCGTAAATCCCATGCAAAAAAAGCTCCGCCAAACAGAGGCCCTGGGAAAAATCCTTTATCCAAAACCGCCTCTTGTCATGCTGTATCATTCCTTCCGGAAAGAAGCCTCCACCATGACCATCAAAGACCGGCTCCTTGAAAAAGGCTTTGATCTGTGCCTTCCCGTTACCTTTTCGGGCGCCGGCTCTCAGCCGGACATGCAGGCCTACCCCATTACCCGCAAAACCCGGTTTGCGCCTGACGCCTTCGGCGTACCCACTCCCCTCTGCCAGGATGTTTTGCCGGTGGATCCCTCCCAAATCAGCCTGATTATCGTTCCCGGCGTCGCCTTCGATCCCCAGGGCAACCGTCTGGGCTTTGGAAAAGGCTTTTACGACCGCTTCCTGCCCCGGGCGCCCCAGGCTCTCAAGGTCGCTTTAGCTTATGATTTTCAGCTCATCCATCGCCTCCCCAGAGAGCCCTGGGATATCAAAATGGATTATATCATCACCGAAAGCCGCATCATCAGCTGCATCTGAGGCTCCATTTCCATAAAGGGGAAATAAACGGGAAAATACGCCGCCAGCTCCGACGTTTCTGTCTGCGTTTTCTCTGCCTGGCGGGTTTCTTTTTGGCCTTCTTCCCTTTCCATGCGGGAATCGTTATTTTCCGCCCGGTTTATCACCAGCAAAAACGGCTGTTTTTTTTGTTCCAACGCGGCCAGACGGGAAAGATACCGCCTTCTCTGCATTTCCGACCGTTCCCTCCAGCCCTGCTGGTCCGCCACCACCAAAAGCAGATCCATTTTTTCCTTTCCCGGCTCTTCCCTTCCCAGATCGTAAAGCCTGAGGTTTTCCCACCTGACCTTTCTCAACGTCCAGGAAAGCCACCCAAACAGAAAGCTGGCTCCGGCTCCTTCCCAAAGCCCTATGATCCCCACCTTTTTTAGTCCATCCCCGTTTCCTTCTCTTCTCCCTTCGGTTTCGTCAGCATACGGCAGAGGAGATATTTCTTCCTCCTGCCTGCAGGCCTTTTCCTCCAAAGGCGCCTCCCTCTGAAGAGGCTGGGTATCGGCGCTCCATGCTTCCACCTGGCTGATCAGCTCTTCCGCCAGAAAATAGGCCTGGCGCTGTTTTCCCTCCGCTTCCTGTTCCCACTGAAGACCGGCTTCTTTCTCCTTCGTCTTTCTCACTCCCTTTCTTTCCCTTATACATCAAAGGGCTTTTTTACCATCTTTTTTACATCTATTTTACATATATGCAATTTTTACATATTATACCATTTTGTTCCATTTCATGGCAAGCAAAAATTCCTTTTTTCCCCACGCAAAAACCCGCGGTTCTTACATATCACCACGGGCCTTATCTTTTTTCGGGCTCTGTCAGTTTTGTTTTGTCAATTTCGCTCCGTCAATTTCTCTCCGCCATCTCTCCTGCTCTTTGCAGATAATCCTCCATTGCCAGGCAGAAATTCTCTATATCCCGGCTGTTCAGATTTCCGCAGGTACCGATCCGAAAGGTCGAGATCCGGGTAAGCTTGCCGGGATCGATTACAAATCCCCTGCGTCTGAGAAAATGATACAGATTTGCAAAATCCAGCGCTCCCAGTTCGAAGGTCATGGCGATACAGGACTGATCCTCCTCCCTGACGATGGATCGGATTCCAAGGCGTTTCATTCCCCGAGCCAGTGTCTGTCTGTTTTCCTCATAGCGCTGTCTTCTGGCCGTCATTTCCCCTTCCTTTCTGTATTCGTCGATGGCCTGACGCAAAGCCAGAAGAATATTGGTGGGAGAGGTAAAGCGGAATTTCCCGCCGCTTCCGGAAAATTCTCTGTACTGCAAATGCAGATCCATACACAGAGAATGAGCCACATCCTTTGCTTTTTCCAGTATTTCTTTTTTCGCTACAACAAAGGCTATGCCCGGCGTTCCCTCCAGACATACGTTAGCGCAGGCCGCCACCGCATCCGCGCCCAGCGGTCCGCCAAGAGGCAGCTCATAAACCCCAAAGCTGGAAATACAATCGATGAGCACCTGCTTTCCCCTGGCCTTGGCCGCCGCAGTGATTTCCCGCGCCGGATTCATAACCCCGGAGGAGGTTTCACAGTGGACGAACATCACGGTACGAATCCCGGGATTACGGGCAAGATACCCCTCTACCTGATCGGGATCGATTCCCCTGCAGGGAGGAAATTCCAGAACCGAAAAGGTTTTCCCCGCTCTTTCCGCCAGGCTGACCATCCGTTTGCCATATTCGCCGTTGACCAGAAACAAAATCCTCTCCCCATCCCGGCACAGAGATTGAATCATGGATTCTACTCCATAGGTACCGCTTCCCTGCAAAAGCACGGTAGTAAACCCATCATCAGCGTAAATGGCCGTCAGGTCGTCGATCACGGAGCGGGTAATGCTTCTGTATTCTTCATCCCAGCTGCAATGATCCGCCATCATGGACTGTTTTACCCGTCTTCTGGTCGTAACGGGTCCAGGTGTTAAAAGGGTATGACCGGCAAGCCGGGCAGCCCGGTAATTGATATCGCTGATTACAGCGGAAAGCTCCCAAATATCCTGTATCACGTAATCCGCCTGGGCTGTGTGATACTGTTTTCTTGCCTCCATCTCTCTTTCCCGGGGAGAAGAAAACAGCCCCTGGGAAAATCGGGAAATGACGCCAACCGTCCAAAGCCCCGCCTGAATACCTTCTTTTACCTCTTCTGCGCTGAAAGCCACCTTTACGGCATTGAGGGGCTGAGAGACGCCAAATTCCATGAGATTTTTCCAGATCATAAAGGGCTTTGGCCTGCCCTGGCTCACCTCCGCCGCGCAGACAGCATAATCCGGCACATTTCCTTCCTGCTCTGCCAAAGCGAGGATCTGCTTCAGCTCATCTTCTCCGCATTGAGAAGTAGATCCGATCCGGATCCCGCGTTTTCTGAAAAAATCCAGCAATTCCTTTACATCGGCGTTTTTTCTGCCGGCAATATGGGTCCAATCAAATATAATCGCTTCAACCATGTTTCTTCCTTCTTTTCTTTCTTTTTCATTCGTCTATACAGCTTCATCCTAACAGGATCTTTTCCGCTATTCTATGACTCTTTCTTCAGATTTTTGTAAAATCTTTGCATATACCCGGTCTCTCAAAAGAAAAGAAGGGCCGCTTCTGTCCCGAAGCCCTCATGCTGGTTTCTCAGTCCTCATACCGTACCTTCAGCTCGATTTCATCGGGCAGCTCCTTCAGCTGCGTCAGGGCCACCGCATAAGGGTAGTTCAGCTCCTGATTCAAAAGTGCGCCGCTTTCCGGATCCCCGAAGATCGCATGGACTGTCATTCTGGTCAGGCCGTCGATCTCCTGCAGGGTAATATCTTCGATCCCAACCGTATAACCTGTGGTGGTTTTTTCTCCTCTTGTGGCAATCACATATACCTGTTCCTCTACAATGCAGGCCAATGCCCTTTCCAGCTGCTGATACTGCGGAAGGATCTCCTCCACAAGAGCCGCCGGCAGCTGCTCCTTCTCCACCTGCGTAAATTCGATGGAACCGTCTCCCCGCAGCTGGCCGCAGCCCCATATGCAGCCCGCCGCCAGGACGGCAAGCAATAAAATACCGACCACCGCTTTTTTCCCCGGTTTTTTCAACGACAGCTTTTTCAATATCAAACTCCCTCCTTCATCGGACCGCTTCTTAGCAATCTTTTCGGATGAAAAAAGGCTTTTGAAAACGGCTTTGCAAAGCCTGGAAGTTCCTTCTGAACCCTGTGAAAAACCTTCTCCCCGTCAGTTTGGCCCAAATCACCCGATCGGATTTTCCAATTGCTAAATTAAACCTATGAAAAAGGAGCCTCGTTTATGCGTTTAAATCAATGGCCCGGTGAAACGTTTCAAAAATGAAAAAGGATGCCTCTTTTGACAAACCCTGCGGTTTATCGTTTTAAGACATCCTCTAAGGAAGCATATCCTTTCGTTTTTCAGGACTTTTCCGCCCTTCAAGCGGTTTCTTTATTTCAGAAGGGATAGAAGGGACAGACAGGCCTGTCTGATGTTTTCCCAGGTGATTTCATATTTTTCCATCAGCTGATCGGGCTTTCCCGATTCTCCAAAGGTGTCCTTCAGGCCAACCATGCGCATTTTAACAGGCGCCTCCTGACAAAGCACTTCCGCAACGGCGCTTCCAAGCCCGCCGATCACGCTGTGCTCCTCTGCGGTCACAATGCCGCCGGTTTCCTTTGCCGCCCGGATCAGGATCTCCCTGTCGATGGGCTTGATGGTATGTATATCGATCACTCTGGCGCTCACGCCTTTTTCCTTCAGGGCTTCCGCCGCCTTCAAGGCTTCGTTCACCATAATACCGGTGGCCACGATGGTCACATCCTTACCATCTCTGAGCAAAATTCCCTTTCCGATCTGATACTGCATGTCTTCCGGATAAATGACCGGAACCGCCGCCCTGCCGAGGCGGACATAGCAGGGGCCGTCCATTTCCACCGCCGCCTCCACCGCCTTTCTGGCGCTTGTCCCATCAGAAGGATTCAGCACCGTCATGCCGGGGATGCTGCGCATCAGAGAAATATCCTCTACCGCCTGATGGCTGGCTCCGTCCTCTCCTACGGTGATTCCCGCATGGGTGGCGCAGATCTTTACATTCAATTTGGGATAGCAGATGGAGTTTCTGATGATCTCAAAGGCTCTGCCCGCCGCGAACATGGCGAAGGTACTGGCTACCACCACCTTGCCGCTGGCGGCAAGCCCGGCGGCTGCGCCATACATATTCTGCTCCGCGATACCCATATTAAAAAACCGTTCCGGATACGTCTTTCCGAAATTTGCGGTCATGGTAGACTTGGACAGGTCGGCGTCCATGACCACCAGATCCTTTCTTTTGGCTCCCAGCTCTACAAGGACTTCTCCGTAAGCCTGTCTTGTCGCCATTTTCTCTGCCATTACCGCTCACCTCCCAGCTCTGCAAGGGCTTTTTCCGTTTCTTCCTGATTGGGCGCTTTTCCATGCCAGCCCGCTTCATCCTCCATAAAGGAGACTCCCTTGCCCTTTACGGTATGGGCGATGATGATGGTGGGCCTTTCCTGAGCCTCATCCGCCTGATCCAGGGCCTCTGCGATCGCTTCGATGTCGTGGCCGTCTACCTGCATCACATCCCATCCGAAGCTTTCAAATTTTTCGTAAATCGGCTCTACCGTCATAACGTCATCGTTCCTGCCGTCGATCTGCAGGCCGTTATTGTCCAGGATCGCCACCAGGTTGTCCAGCTTATAATGAGCCGCGCTCATGGCCGCTTCCCAGACGATCCCCTCCTGGATCTCTCCGTCTCCTAAAAGCACATATACCTTTGATTTTCTATGATCCAGCTTTCCCGCCAAAGCCATCCCCACCGAAGCGGAAAAGCCCTGCCCCAGGGATCCTGTGGACATTTCCACGCCGGGTACCTTTTTCATGTCCGGATGGCCCTGGAATATGGACCCCAGCTTTCTGAGAGAATACATTTCTTCTCTTTCAAAAAAGCCCTTTTCCGCCAAAGCCGCATAAAGAGCCGGAGCGGCGTGTCCCTTGGACAAAACGAACCGGTCTCGTTCCTCCATCTGCGGATTTTTCGGATCTACCTTCATTTTGTAAAAATAAAGGGTCGCGATGACATCCGCTGCGGAAAGGGATCCGCCCGGATGGCCTGAGCCCGCGGCGGATATGGCTTTTATGATGTCTATTCTCATATTCCTTGCCGCCTGGGCTACCGAATCAACATTCAGCATTTTGACTTATCCTCCTACTATTTGCCGGTTTCCCGGCCCTCCTTATATCGCGGCGATCCGGGGGCAGGGCCCTTCGTCAAGCGCCGCTTTTCAAAAAAGCCCGGCCTCAGTCCTTTTCCCTCTCAGGCCCAAAATCCTGGACCGGGCTTTTTTTTGAAAACATGACTCGAATCATAAAAAGGGGCAAAGCCGCCATTCGCTTATATCGGGAAGGTTCCTGCATCAGCCGGTAAAGCCACTCCAGTCCGTGCCTGCGATAAAACTCCGGAGCCCGCTTAAGCTCTCCCGACCATACATCCAGACTTCCGCCCACGCCGATGGCCGCCTTGACCTGTAATCGTTTCTGATATTTTAACACAAAAAGCTCCTGCTTGGGAGACCCCAGCGCCACGCACAGAAGATCCGGCCTGGCCCGGTTGATTTCCTCCAGGATCTCTTCTTCCTCCTGGGGCGAAAAATATCCATTTCTGGTGCCCGCTACCACCAATCCGGGATATGCCGCCTGCATATTGGCTCCCGCCCTTTCGGCGATCCCCGGTTTGCTGCCAAACAGGAACACCGATCCGCCGGTTTTTGCCAGGTGCTCCAAAGCCTTCCCCAGAAAATCGATACCCGTCACCCTTTCCTTCAGGGGATGCTTTAAAATCCGGGAAGCATACACGATGCCGATCCCGTCCGGGATCACCAGGGAAGCCTGTTCGATGGCATATTGCAAATCTTTGTTTTTTCCTGCGTTGATGACGATTTCCGAATTGGGCGTTACGATCAGATCACACCCTTCTTGCTCCAAAAACGCCTTGAATCGCTCAAGAGCCTCCCCGGTAGTCACCATATCCACCGGCACGTTCAGGATTCTGATTCGTTCACTCATGGCCTTTCGCCCTCCAACAGCTTTTTGATAAGTTCCTCGTTTAAATTCAGCCGGCTGATCAGCATACTCCGATTACGCCGGATTTTTTCCAGGATCTTTTCCCGGTTTTTTTCGATCCGTTCATATTCCTCCGCCAGATACTCTCCCTCAAAATCGTAAACGCTGCAAAGGGCCTTTAGTCCCATGGATTTCATAAAGGAATTGACCTTGGGATCATAGGATATCCCGATCATGGGCACATCCATGATCGCTGCGTGAATCAGGGAATGCAGCCGGACGCCGATCAAAACATCCATATTTCCGATGATGGAAAGCATTTCCTCTGTAAGATATTTTTGCCTCAGGCAGGTCACCCGGTTTCCCAGCTGTTCCGTAACAGCTTCGGTAATGGCCATGTCCTCTGAAAAATGAAAAGGTATCAACACGATCCTGGCTCCGTAACGCTCCTGCAGCAGCCGGATGCCCTGGCACAGCTCCTGCTGAAAGGCCAGGTCGTTTTTCCTGCCCTTGATGGCGATTCCGATAGCAGGCCCTTCTTCCCTTTCCGGAAAGCCGGCTTCCTGCAGGATCTTTCTGCCGGTTTCCAGGCCCGGCCTGCGAATGCGGATCACCGGATCCGCTGTAACAAAAATCCGGCTGTCCGAGAGCCCCTCTTCCAGCAGAAATTCCCTGGAGCCTTCATCTCTGACAACGATATAATCCACCCTTCGAAGGGTTTTCACCATCAGCCTTCTGTTGAACTTGGAATTGATCGGCCCGATCCCCTGACTGTAAATCAGGATCTTTTTGCGAAAAAACAGGGCGATCCACATCACCGCCAGATAATACAAAATGCTGCGCTTGCTGGTTACATCCTGCAAAAGGCTCCCGCCTCCGCTGATTAAAAGATCGCTCCTTGCCACCGCCCAAAGCACCTGAAAAAAGCTTTTTCTGTCCCTGGCGCAAACGCCGTATTTTTCCGCCGTAGCCTGGGGATTTTTGGAAAGCACCGTAATTTCGATCTGCTCCAGTCTTTCCCTGAGATTATCGATCACAGCCTTCAGGATCGATTCATCCCCGATATTATTAAAGCCATAATAGCCGGATATGACGATCCTATGCATGTTTCCCGATCCCTTTCCGTTTCAAAAGCCTCCAGATCCATTCCAAAACGGCTCCATAAACGATGGCCAAAACGATGCCGAAAAGCACTGCGTACGCCGTTCTCACAAAACCCAGCTCAAGAGGCGTCCTGATGTGCATAAAGGTATTCACAATCGATGTGAAACCGATAACCCCCGCGGTTCCAAACAGGAAGCTAAACACCTTCCAGTTTCTGACCATGCTGTAAACAAACAGGATCACCGCCGGGAAGGCGATCAGGAATTCCTTGGTCCTGGGTCTGGCGTAAAGAACCTCCTCCAGGAAGTTTCTTCCCAAAAGCTCCAGCGTACTGGCGGAAACGTTGGTTTCATGACCGGTCCTGGCAAGATATACATAACCCGCCGCAGCCATCACCATGCCCACAAAGACGATCCATATTTTCAGATTGCCAAATAAAAGGCTTTTCAGATCGGACACCGCCAGACGGCTGTCCTTTTTGTCTCCCCACAGGTAGAAATAAAACATCAAAAACAGCAGAGCGTAAAATCCCAAGGGCAAAAGCTGAGCGGCTTTCACGCCCCGGAAAATATCCAGCTCAAGCATGTAATTCACATCGGAAATAGGCGCCGCCGTCATCAGTGCGCCAAACAGCGAAATAAGGACGCATGCCAGCAATACCCCCGTCCCGGCAAGCATCAGCCGCCCAAAGCCCATATCCGCGCTTTGGGTTTTTTTGATTTCCGTCCCCTTTTGCATCATAAATGCGGCCGCCAGACAGGGCAGCGCCACCGAAGCGCCCATACTGGTCAAAAGCGCCGCCATATTGGGAGCCATGTAATACGCGCCTAAAACCCCGGCGCAGCCAAGGGCAAACAGCGCCCACTTGTAGGTTTCCTTTAAACGGAAGATTTCCGCAAGCAAAATCAGAGCCGCCGTTCCCGCGCCGATGGCGGCAAGGATCTTGACCCAAAGGGAAACGAAGAAGGGCTCCTGAGCCTTGACCGGCCCGATGCGGATGCCGTGTCCGGCAAGCCTTTCCTCCAGGGCAGCAAAGGAATCCCGGTATTCCTGGGGATCCGTAATATACCGGTAATCATCGTCGGTATATTTCATAGGCTTATAGTAAATCAGGCGGATATTTCTTTCCACCACCGCCCGGAACAGGGAATTGTCGATCTCTTCCGGACCTTCATAGCCATAATACTGATAACGGTTCTGAATATAGCCCCATACGCTGAAAACCCTGATGGTATTGTAATCCGTCCCCTCAATAACCGCCTCCAGGCCGTCCGGATCCAGATTCTGTCTTTGCGTGGTATCCTCTACGATGCCTACGATGGTATCATGCTCATTGAGATAGTCTACGATGAAATCCGTTCCCTCTTCATAGCCGGGGACCTGTGTTCCCGCCATGATCCAGTAATCCGGCGCGCCGCAGACAGCTTCGTACTGTTCTACCACATCCCTGGCGAAACGGGTATCATTCCAGCCGCTGTATTCGATGGTCCTGGGCAGCACCTTCATGCCCGCCTGTTCAATGATCTGCACCTTTTCCGGCAAAAGTCCCAGATTCAGATACAGGATCTTCGAGGAGGCCATTTCGCTGACCTGTGTAAAGCCCTCTCCTTCGGTGTCCAGATAGCGGTAAGTCTCCTGGTAGATGGAATCCTCCACTGTCCCGTCGATGAAATAATAGGTTTCATCCTCTCCCTGATAGATCAGCGTACGCTGGGGATCATAGCGCTGGGTAAAGGCTCTTGTGAGAAAATCCGCCATTTCCGGAGAACCGGCGATGGCGATGACGTCAAAATCATCCTTTGCGTTTTGCTGGATCATAGAAACGAATTCCGCCGGAAAACGCTCCTGCCAGTTGACCTCCTGACGGATGTCCTTCAAAAGGCTGGCCTCTACCGGCAGCTCCGACTGGGTCAGGCTCAGAAGGCTTTCCTCCTGGAGGCCCGCCTGGCTGACGCCCATTTCCCGGAATTCCTCCAGCCACCACAAAGTATCATGCTGGGACTGCTCCGCCAGTTTTTTCACTTCGTTATAATCTATGACGATATCTGCGGTTTTGGCCTGCGCCTCCACCCCCATTCGCTGAAAACAGGCGATGGAGGAGGCTATGACCGCCACGAGGATAACCAAAATAAAGATTCTGTTTTCTCTTAAAACCCGCATTTTGCTCTTCGCTGCCTCCCTTTGTTTTTGCACATATCTTTCATAAGTTTATCCCATGGAGGAAGAATTGTCCAGTACGAAAAAAGCCATCCGGAAGGCAGGCTCTGAGCTGCGGATCCTGCCGACCGGATCGCTTTTGCATTTCCTTTTCTGTTAAATTTTCCAGCAGAAGGCTTTACTGCAGGGTATAGGAGCCTCTGACCATAATATACAGCTCTGACTGGGCCTGGATGCCCCGGCCATCGTTTCTGGGCACCAAAAGCAGATGATCCAGCTGGGCCCGCTGCCCGGTTTTCAGATCTATACCGGAGGAAAGATCAGAAACGCCGTTTACGCCGTTATCAATAGCGGTTGCATCCCCCGAACGGACGATGATTTCCGTGCCTTCTCCCCCCAGGACCTTCTGCCCCGCCTTTACCGTAACCACGGAAAAGGCTGCGCCGCTGCCGGAGCTTGCGATTTGACTTTTCAGGCCCTCGATCTGAGCGTCTACATAGCTTTGGCTTACCAAAGGATCCTCCTGGGTTCCCGGAGCCGCCGACGCTGCGAAAAAGCCGCCGGTAAAAACAAGCAAAAATGCTGCGCAAATCAAAATTTTGTTTTTTACTTTCATCCTTTCCTCCTTCTGCATCCCTCTTTCCGGCCGCCTTTTTTCCGTCAGTGGCGCATACCCAGGCTCACCGTCAGGGCGCTTTGCACTCTTTGGATCGCAGGCTCGTCGATATGCCCGATCTTCTCCTTAAGCCTTCTTTTATCAATGGTTCTCAGCTGCTCCATCAGCACCACGGAATTTTTCGTCAGCCCGTTTCCCAGGGCGCCGATCTCTACGTGGGTAGGCAGCTTCGCCTTGTTTACCTGAGAAGTGATGGCCGCTACAATAACCGTGGGGCTGTATTTATTTCCCACATCGTTTTGAATGATCAAAACCGGCCTCATGCCTCCCTGCTCCGAGCCCACAACCGGACTCAGATCTGCGAAAAATATATCTCCTCTTTTTATCATCAAGTCACTCACTCTCCGATGCTGATTCTGTTTTACGGAAGATCCGGCATCAAGACCGGCGTGACTTTGGCATTATTATAATCTTTATTTTGTTTTTCGTCAATTCACACTGGCCTGTGCCTGCCCGAAGCCTCCGATCCGGCAAGAACCAGCCTGATTGCCTGCGCTACACCCCTTGCAATATCCGAAGCCACCATGCCGTATTCTCCCATCGCTTTTTCCTGTTCATCTCCGGCAAGTCCATGGATATAGGCTCCCAGGCAGGCCGCCTGCTGCGGCGTTTTTCCTCCGGCAAGGAACGCTCCCACGATCCCTGTCAGCACATCTCCGCTGCCTGCTGCGGCCATTCCGGGATTTCCCGTGCCGTTGATGTACATTCTACCCTCAGGAGAGGCAATCAGACTGTCCGCTCCTTTGAGTATCAGCGTTACATTATATTCGGAAGAAAAGCTTTTTGCGATTCCGATCCGTTCTTCATTTACCTCCTTTGCGCTTTTTCCGATCAGCCTGCCCATTTCTCCGGGATGAGGGGTCAGCACCAGGGGACAGGACGCCTTCTTCAGGATTTCAGGCCTTTGGCCGATCACGTTGATGCCGTCCGCATCCAGCACCACCGGCCGGCTTACCCGGGCCAGTATATGTTTCACAAGGCTTTCGGTCTCCTGGCTCCTGCCAAGCCCAGGCCCGCAGGCTACCGCGTCAAAAAGCTCCGCTTCTCTTACAACCGTCTCACAATTAGTATGGACATCCTCTCCCAGAATTAAACATGTCGCTTCCGGCACCGCCACCTGCACGACCCGGACTACCTCCAAAGCCCCGCAGACCTTCACAAGACCGGCTCCGGCCCGCAGCGCGGCTCTGGCCGACAAAACCGCAGCGCCCGCCATACCCGGCGAACCGGCGATCAAAAGCAGTTTTCCCGCATCTCCCTTGTTCATGGTTCTGGGTCTTTTAGGCAGCATTTCCGCCGCGTCCGCCATTTCAAGCTGAAAAAAATCAGAAGCGGCATCCCGGCAGATCTCCTCCGGGATGCCGATGTCCGCGACCCGCACCAGCCCGGCATGAAAGCGGCCCGGCTCCACCATCATTCCCACCTTCGTCCTTTGAAAGGTGACAGTCCTGTCCGCCTCTACAGCGCAGCCCATCACCGACCCGTCATCGGCGCAGATGCCGGAGGGAATATCCGCGGAAATCACCAGCTTGCGCCGGTGAGAAAAAGGATCCCTTCTCCATAGATTGACCATCTGGATCCCTTCCTTCATCAGCCCCTCTACCGGCCTTGTAATGCCCGTGCCAAGAAGGGCGTCCACCACGATATCCGCAAGCGCAAGTCCGTTTTCCAGCCGCTTCAGATCCTTCGCGTCCCTTATCAGATCAGCCCTTCCTCCCGCGCCTTCAAATCTTCTCCAGCTTTCCGCCGCATCCCCCGAAAGCTTTTCGGGATCGGAAAGGGCAAACACCTTCACAGGAATACCTCCCCCGGCAAGGAGCCTTGCCGCCACGTACCCGTCTCCTCCGTTGTTGCCTGCGCCGCATAAAATCAAAACCTCTTTGCCAAAGCTCTTTTCCGCTGACTTTTCCACCTCTGCGGCCAGGGCTCTGCCTGCCGTTTCCATCAGGGTCATGCCCGGAATGCCCCGTCCCTGTATCGCGGCCTTATCCGCCTGTCTCATTTGAGTCCCTGTGGCGATCTGTATCATGCTTTTCACCCTCCCTTTGCGAACCGGTTTACTTTCATTTATATACACTGGAAACCTATAAAAATTTTTATGAAAAAAGAGCCGCCGGAAGCAGGTTCCTTTGACTCTTGCTTGTTTGTTTTTACGTTTACAGCCCTAAAATCAGAGAAGCCAATATGAAGTACAGCAGGGCGGAAACCATATCGGTAATGGAAGAAATCAGAGGCGTAGCCATCAGGGCAGGGTCGATGCCCAGCTTCTTGGCCGCCATAGGCAGCATTCCTCCCAATACCTTGGCAAACATCACTACGGAAAGCAGCGCCGAGCAAACCGTCAGGGCGATCAGAACCGGCTGTCCGTCCAAAAACAGGATCTTGGCGAAATTCAGGGCACTCAGAACAAGGCCGATTATAAAGCTGATGCGGATTTCCTTCCAAAGGACTTTTCCTGCGTCCTTCAGCTCTACATCTCCCACCGTCATACCGCGGATAATCAGCGTGGCCGCCTGAGAACCGGAATTCCCCCCGGTCCCCATCAAAAGCGGCAGATAGGAAACCAAAGAGATCACCTGGGAAAGCAGGGCCTCAAACCGGGTCAGGATCGCGCCGGTGATCATCAGGGAAACCGACATCAACAGCAGCCAGGGCAGCCGGTTTTTAATGTGCTGTCCTACGCTCAGATTAAAATAGTCCTTGTCGGAATCATCGAAAACACCGGCCATTCTTTCAAAGTCTTCCGTATTTTCTTCTTCGATAACGTCCATTATATCGTCGAAGGTGATAATGCCTACAAGGCGGTTTTCCTTATCCACCACAGGCAGAGCCAAATAGTCGTATTTTTGAAACAGCTGGGCTACATCCTCTCTGTCGTCCATCACGTTGACGCTGATAAAGTCCTCGTGCATCAGATCTTCGATTTCTTCCTCGTCGTCGCTGACCACCAGCGTCCTTAAGGACACGATGCCCTCCAGATGCCGCTGAGAATCCATGACATAACAGGTGTAAACCGTTTCCTGATCCATTCCGTGCACCTTGATATAGGAAAGGGCCTTTCCCACTGTCATTTCTTTTTTCAGCCCGATGTAATCGATGGTCATCAGGCTGCCGGCACTGGATTCAGGATAATTGAGGAACTGATTGATCAGCTTGCGGGTTTCCTTGTCGGTACGCATGAGGATTTTATCCACCACGTTGGCGGGCAGTTCCTCTAAAACGTCGATCATA
The DNA here is from genome assembly GCA_944386095.1 of uncultured Clostridia bacterium. Classification (GTDB taxonomy): domain Bacteria; phylum Bacillota; class Clostridia; order Peptostreptococcales; family Anaerovoracaceae; genus CALWZU01. The sequence goes on from CALWZU010000010.1 coordinate 34,313, forward strand.
TCGTCAAAGGACATTTCCTCCATGACGTTTTGCACCTCTTTTACAGTGATGCCGTTGACAATGTCCCTCTGACAATCGGAAGAAATATAGGAGAACACCACTGCGGAAATATCCTTGGGCAGCAAACGGAATAAAATGACCGCCTTTTCAGCGCCCAGCTCTTCGTCCACCTCTTCCAGGATCTCGCCGATATCCGCCTCATTGCACTGGAGAAGCTCCGTCCTGACAAGGGCGTATTTTTTTTCTTCGATCAGCTCAAAAATCTGTTCAAGGGTCTGCTGAAAATTCTCCTGCATGGGCGTCCTCCTCCTTTCCCTGTCGCTTTCTCCGCCAGCTTTCCTCATTATAGAGGAAAGGCAAAAATCTAGCAACCATTTCCCTTGATATTCCCTTAATAAAAATTTTTGCCAAGTTTTTGAAAAGGTTTTCAGAATCTCTTGACTTGTAAATCTTTTTGTGCTATTGTAACTCATGTAAAGGTTTTCATAACCAATTCAAAGAAAAAGGAGATAGTGAAAATGGGAGCACTTGCACAAAAGTACATCGAAATTGCAAAGCAGAGAAACGCTGACCAGGCTGAATTTCTTCAGACAGTAGAAGAAGTTGTCACCACTCTTGAACCGGTTCTCGAAGCTCACCCTGAATATGTAGAAGCTAAGATCATCGAAAGAATGATCGAGCCTGAAAGACAGGTTATGTTCAGAGTACCCTGGGTAGACGACAAAGGCGAAATCCAGGTTAACAGAGGCTTCAGAGTTCAGTTCAACTCTGCGATCGGACCTTACAAAGGCGGTCTGAGATTCCATCCTTCCGTAAATCTGTCCATCATCAAATTCTTAGGCTTCGAACAGATCTTCAAAAACTCCCTGACCACACTGCCTATCGGCGGCGGCAAAGGCGGTTCCGACTTCGACCCCAGAGGAAAGTCCGACGGCGAAGTAATGAGATTCTGCCAGAGCTTCATGACCGAGCTGTTCAGACACATCGGTCCTGACACAGACGTTCCGGCCGGCGACATCGGCGTAGGCGGAAGAGAAATCGGCTATCTGTATGGTCAGTACAAGAGACTGGTTAACAGATTTGAAGGCGTTCTCACCGGTAAAGGTGTTGGCTGGGGCGGATCCCTTGCCAGAACAGAAGCGACAGGCTTCGGTATCGTTTACTTCTGCGAAGAAATGCTGAAGGCAAGCGGAGAAACACTGAAAGGTAAGACCGTTGCTGTTTCCGGTTTCGGTAATGTTTCCTGGGGTACTGTAACAAAAGCAACCGAACTGGGCGCCAAAGTTGTTACCATCTCCGGTCCTGACGGATATATCTATGACGAAGCTGGCGTTTCCGGCGAAAAGATCGATTACATGCTGGAGCTGAGAGCAAGCGGCAATGATATCGTTGCTCCTTATGCGGATAAATTCCCCGGCGCAAAATTCTACCCCAAAGAAAAACCGTGGGGCGTAAAAGTTGACGTTGTCATTCCTTGCGCAACACAGAACGAAATCCATCTGGAAGATGCCCAGAAGATCGTTACAAACGGCACAAAGTTCGTATGCGAAGGCGCTAACATGCCTACCACAAACGATGCTCTGAAATTCTTACAGGAAAACGGCGTAATCGTTGGTCCTGCTAAGGCTGCCAATGCCGGCGGCGTTGCTACTTCCGCTCTGGAAATGGCTCAGAATAGCCAGAGACTGAACTGGTCCTTCGAAGAAGTTGATCAGAAACTCCACGGCATCATGGTCAACATTTTTGCTGCCTGCAAAGATGCTGCTGACAAATATGGAATGTCCGGAAACTATGTTGCCGGCGCTAACATCGCTGGCTTCCTGAAGGTTGCCAATGCCATGATGGCTCAGGGTGTGGTATAATCCCAGGCCCCACTGACATCTCTTAAAAATAAACCATTAAAAAGGACGTCTTCGGACGTCCTTTTTTCTTTCCTTTTTTCGACTCTCCACCAGGGCTCCTTTATACCTTTATAGCGGCCCTTTTATCCCATCCCGTGCTCCCGGGCCAGACGCTCCAGCTCCTCCCGGTTTCCGCTGCGAATCCGATCCTCATCCAAAAGCAGCTCCGGCATCCCGGCGGCAGCCCCTGCGTACACATCATCCAGCAGCCGGCTTCTTAGATCCTCCGTCCTTTTTTCTTCGGCGGTTTGATTCCCCTCATCCCTTGGATGCATTTCCCTTCCTCCTTTTTCTCCTTTTCATTTCTTTTTCTGTTATCTTTTCAATCTATTTTGACGGCGTCTCCGCTGTCAAGAAAATACAGATAGGCTTCCTTCACCGGCATTCCCATGGAACATTCCACCGCATTGTGGTAAAGTCCCATCTGGATTTCATACTGCTTCTTTTTTTCCATCAAAAAAGCCGCTTTCTTTTCCGGTCCCTGATCCTTTCCCTCGATCCGGTCGGTTTTATAGTCGATCAGCACATAGCCCTCTCCCTCCCGGAAAAAGCAGTCGATGGTCCCCTGAATCATGATCTGGTTTTCCCTCTCATCCTCTTCCCTATCCAAAGTCTGCTTTAAACTGACGTTCCCTTCGATTTGCCGGATCTCCAGCCTTTCCTCCGGCAGCCATTTTTTTGCCTCCCCCATCAGGTTAAAGGATTGCTCTTTGTAAAGACGGCCCTCTTTTTCCGCCTTCACGACCCTGCGGCCAAGCCCGCTTATGAGAAAGCGGGTCAGCTGAGCCTGATTCGCCGCCTTCGCCTCTTCTTCTGAAAGCAGTTTTCTTTCTACCATTTTCCGGATCTGCTCCCTGAGAGCCTCCGCTACAGCAGCCTCTCCCTTTTCCGCCTCCGGAAACTGTGAAAAGGATAGCTGCTGCAAAATATAATGGGTGATGGTTCCTTTTTCCGCTCCGGTCAAAGCGCTTCCCTTTTCCCTTTCCTCCGGCAAAAGAAGATCTCTTTCCAGAGAGGGGATCTCCCGCTCCGGGAAAGACGCTTTTTCCTTTCTTCCCAGCCGGTTCAGCTCGGAAACCGTGAATTTAGACGGCATTTGCGCTGCTCTTTGGAAAGGATAAGAAAAATCCATCTGCGCAAACACCCTTTGCTGGATCGCTTTCCCAAGGGGCGTGTGTATCTGAAAGCCCCGCTGCAAATCTCCCGCAAAAGCCTCTTCTCTCTTTTCTTCATGCCCAAGGGCTTCCGCCGCTTCCTGGCGGCTCCATTGCCGGATTTCCATCATCTGGGGCGACTCCTGCGCAAAATCGGAAAGAGGGGGTAAAACCCAGTCCAGACAGCAGGATGCCTTCTGAGGCGCAGTGGGCTTTTCCAAGGCCTGAGAAAGGCTTTTTTTAGCGCTTCCCACAAGCAGCAGCCGGTCCCTGGCCCGGGTCATGGCAACATACAGGATCCGCATTTCCTCCGCCAGGTCTTCTTTGCTTTTTTTCTCATCGATGGTTCTTTGACGGAGGGTTTTACTGTAAAAACCCCCCTCCGGATCCCTGTAGCGCATTCCCAGTCCCAGCTTCCGGTCAAAGCTCAACGCCGCCGAAGGACGGCTCCGGTTAAATCGCTTGCCCATACCGGCAAGGATTACCGCCGGAAATTCCAATCCCTTGCTTTTGTCGATGGTCATGATCCTCACCACATCGTCCCCTTCTCCCAGAAGCTTCATTTCTCCCATCGGAGATTTGGTTTCCTTCATTCTTTCCAGGTATTGCAAATATCCAAACAGCCCCTGTGCCAAGCCGCTCTGAAAAGAAGCCGCCCGCTCAAACAAAAGCCGCAGGTTCGCCTGCCGCCGGGGGCCTCCTGGCAAAGCGCCCACATATTCATAATATAAAGAAGTCTCAGCCAAATGCCACAGAAAATCCCGCAGGGGCATCTGCTTTTCCAGCTGCCGCCACCGGGACAGGCGTTCCAGAAAGGCCTCTCCCTTTTGCCGCAGCCCCTCTTCTTTTTCAAAATAAGCGGCGTCTTCTTCCTTTTCCGGCGCCTTTCCAAGGCAAAAATCCAAAAAAGCTTCCGCAAAAAGACCCTGGGAAGAATAAGCCCGTATTTTTCCGATTTCCTCCAGAGTAAATCCGCCGATCACCGAACGTAAAACGCTGAGAAGGGGAATATCCTGCCGCCGGTTGTCGATGATTTTCAGCAAATTGATAAAAACCTGAATCTCCACCGTGTCAAAATAACCGTCCCCGCCCTCCGCATATGCCGGGACTCCCGCCTTCTGCAGCGTTTCCTGATAAATCTGAGCGCTGGATTTAAAGCTTCTCATCAGGATCACAATGTCTCTGTAGGTAAAATCCCGCACCACGCCCTGCTTGGTATCATAAAAGGCCTTTCCCACAAGCTCCCTGACAAGGCTTGCGCAGATCGCCGCTTCCAGCTCTTCCCGCTTCATTTCCTCCATATCCGCCCCGGCCTTTTCCTGGGAAGCACTTTCATCCAAAAAATGCAGCCCGCAGGGCCAGTGGATATCCTTTTCATCGGAAAGCCCCTGATACAGCCTGGCGTTTCCGTCATAATCCATCCCGCAGGTTTCCTTTGTCATAACGGCGGAAAACACCCGGTTGACACATTCGATCACGTTTCTTTTACTGCGGAAATTCCGGTTCAGATCAAGCTTCAGGCTCTCCGGCTCCTGTCCTGTGCGACATCGTTCATATTTCTCCAGGAAAATTCCCGGCTCCGCCAGCCGGAACTGATAAATGCTCTGCTTCACATCTCCCACCATGAAAAGGTTATCCGCTCTTTTGATCCGGTCGATCAACGCTTCCTGCACCACATTGCTGTCCTGGTACTCATCGATGAAAATATAGCGGAACTGCTCCCTGCATTCTCCGCAGACGCCGGGATCCTTCAGAATCTCCAGAGCCCTGTGTTCTATATCCCCAAAATCCAGCACACGCCGCCGCTCCTTTTGAAGGCGATAAAGCTGCTCATAACGCTTCACCAGCTTTTCCAGCACCAGGGCGTCCGGATACAGACGCCGCTCCCACTCATCCTCGCTGGTTTTCATCCTTTCGATATTTTCGGAAAGCCACGCAAAGGGCTCCGGCAGGCCCTGGATAAAATCATAGGTCTGCTCCACCATGATCCGGATTTCTCTTTCATTTCCCGCCTTCGCGAATCGTCCGGCAAAAGCCTCAAAGCCTTCCTCCCAAGGCCATTCAAAGGCCTCCTCTATAAGGCGGTCCATCGCCGCCGCCTGAAACACGCTTTTCTGAATATCATCGCAGATCCCGAAAACAGGGGACATATCGATCAGATAAAAATACCGGCGGATCAGCTCCAGACAAAATCCATGAAAGGTACTGATATTAGCCGAAGGGATCTGACTTAGCTGCCGGCGCAAAAATCCCTGCCTCTGCTCCGAAAGGCCCTTTTCCCGGCCTTCCTCCGCCGCCTCGGACACAGCCTTATAAATCCTTTCTCTCATTTCGGAGGCCGCCCCGTTGGTGAAGGTCACAATCAGCATCCGGCTCACATCCACGCCTTCTTCCACGATCAGCCTTCGTATTCTCTCCACCAGGACCGCTGTTTTCCCGGAGCCGGCCGCTGCCGATACCAGCAAATTTTTTCCTCTGATCTCTATGGCCTGTTTTTGCGCTTCATTCCACTTCATCCTGCTTCTCCGTCTGTTTTCTTCCCTTTCCTTCCCGCCGCCTGTTTATTTTTCCGCCGGTTCCATCGGTTCCATCTTTTCATCATTTTAGCATATCCCCTGTATTTGTGCTATAATGGTCACAGCAAAATCCCTACTCAGTAAAAGGAGAACCGCTTTATGAGAAAAAAACCCACCATGCTGATGATCCTGGATGGCTACGGCCAAAACCCCGATACCCGCGGCAACGCTGTAGCAGCCGCCCATACACCTCATATCGACGCCCTGTTTCAAGCCTATCCCCATACCACATTGGGAGCCAGCGGCCTCTCTGTGGGCCTTCCGGAAGGACAGATGGGCAATTCGGAAGTGGGGCATTTGAACATCGGCGCGGGACGCATCGTATACCAGGATCTGACCCGTATCACAAAATCCATTCAGGATGGGGATTTTTTTGAAAACCCCGCCTTTTTAAAAGCCGTTTCCCATGTAAAAGCCCACAATTCCGCCCTTCATATAATGGGCCTGCTTTCCGACGGCGGCGTTCACAGCCATATATCCCATCTGTTTGCCCTGATCCAGCTTGCCAAAAAACATGGTCTGAAAAAGGTCTACATCCATGCCTTTCTGGATGGCCGGGACGTACCTCCCAAATCCGCCGGAATTTTTCTAAAAAGCCTTGAGGAAGAGCTGAATCGCCAGAATACAGGCGTCATCGCTACCATCTGCGGAAGATACTACGCCATGGATCGGGATAATCGCTTTGAAAGAGTACAGCTGGCCTATGACGCCCTGACTCTTGGCGCAGGGGAGCTTGCCGCCTGTCCGGAGGAAGGTCTTTCCAGCGCCTATGCCCAGGAAATGACCGATGAATTTGTCAAACCCATCATCCTTACCGATGCGCTTGGAAAGCCCCGGGGACTTGTCTGCGAACACGACGCCATCATCATGTTCAATTTCCGCCCCGACCGGGCAAGAGAAATCACCCGCTGCTTTGTAGACCCCGGTTTTTCCGGCTTTCAGCGGGATGAGAGCTTTCAGGATCTGTGCTATGTATGCATGACCCAGTATGACGCCGCCATGCCCCGCGTTCTTTTGGCCTATCCTCCGGAGCATCTGACCAACACGCTGGGAGAATACCTCTCCAAACAGGGGCTGACCCAGCTTCGGATCGCCGAAACAGAAAAATACGCCCATGTAACCTTTTTCTTCAACGGCGGCGTAGAAGAGCCCAACAAAGGGGAAGACCGGATCCTGATCCCCTCCCCCAAAGTGGCGACCTACGATCAAAAGCCTGAAATGAGCGCCTTTGAAGTGACCCAGGCCGTTTTGGAAGAGATCGAAAAAGATCATTATGACGTTATCATTCTCAACTTTGCCAATCCCGACATGGTAGGCCATACCGGGGTTTTCAGCGCGGCGGTCGCGGCCCTGGAAGCCCTGGATCAGTGCGTGGGAAAAATTTTTAAAGCCGTCAGCGAAAAAGACGGCCTGATCCTGCTCACCGCCGACCATGGTAACTGCGACTGTATGCTGGACAAGGAAGAAAACCCTGTAACCGCTCATTCTCTGAATCCCGTCCCCTTCCTGATTTCCTCCAAAGCCCCTCTTTCTCTGCGAAAAGACGGCGTACTGGCGGATATCGCCCCTACCATGCTGGAGCTTCTGGAACTGCCCCAGCCAAAAGAAATGACCGGCCGCAGCCTGATTCAGAAGTAAAAACGATATAAGCGTTTTTTCAGGCCTTCGCAAAAAGGGCATTCCTCATCGCCTCCAAGCGCTTTCCGTTTTACAAGCTGCGCTTTGAAGGGCGAAAGGAATGCCCAGTTTTTTGGGATGAAATAAGGATTTCCGGCTATTAAAAGCCCTCCGGCCATTCATAGGGGATCATCCCCTTTACGGCTCCATAGCCATTTTCATAGTCCAGGCAAATGATCATGCAGGGCTCGATCCGAAACCGCCACATCACATCCAGATCCAAATTCAGCAAATAGGACATGGCCGAATGGATAAACATAGCGTGGGTCACCACCAGACAGGCGCCCTCCTGCTCTTTTATCCCGTCAAAAAAGCTTTCGGCCCGTCGCCGCACATCCAGACTGCTTTCTCCCTGCGGCACCGTGAAGGATCGGAAATCCGAAAACAGATGCTTCATGATTTCTCCGTGCTCCTTTTTTGCCTGCGCAAAATCCATGCCCTCCAGAATACCGTAATTCATTTCCTTGATTCGATCATCACAGATCACCGAAAGCCCTTTTTCCCTTCCGATGGCCTCCGCCAGCTTCCTGGCCCGGCCCAGAGGGCTTGCGTAAATCCGGTCAAAAGAAAGGCCCGCCGCCCGGCGGGGCATGGCTTTCAGCATTTCCTCTCCCTTTTCCGTATAATCATAATCCGTCCATCCGTAAATCAGACCCTTTTGATTGGCAATGGTCTGGGGATGTCTTAAAAAATAAAATCTCATGCTGTTTCCTCTTAATGAATCGTTTTTCTGCGATTTCTATGTACTTTTGATAAAGCGGCGCTTTATGGCTTTCATCTGTTTCCTTTGTTTTTCCGCTGTTTGATTTTCCCCATCAACCAGAATAGCCCTTCCATCACAACCCAGGCGATCAATCCCCCTATCGCCGCCGAAGCAAAAACCGCCGCCGGCGCATTTGCGCCTCCGGTTGGGATCCCTTCCTCCTGCGCCGGGATCCAAAGGCCCCGGAGAAGCAGAAGCACAAATACCCCTCCCGCCGCCAGACAGACCGCCCATTTTTTTCCTTTGCTCATCTTCCACCCTTTTCCTTCCTAAAAGCCTCCCGATAAAACACCCTCCGCTACGTACCAGGTGAAAAAAGCGCTCGCCGCAAAAAGGATCTGGGACCATTCGCAGATAAAGCCCAGGGTATCTCCCGTCAGCCCTCCCAGAGTGCGTTCAAATTTTTTCCTTGCGGCGAAAGCGCCCCCAAGCGCAATCCCTCCGGCAAGCAAAAGCCCGGGCTCCATCAGAAGGATCACCAAAGGCACAACCGCCAAGGCCCAGAAAAGCTCTGTTTTCCCGACCCGGGTGATAAATCCGTAGCCCATCCCTTCTTTTCTGGCGCAGGGGGCCTTCCAGGAGACCATCCCCATCGCCCCCTTTCCCACCACCGGCATGCACAGCTGCGCCGGGGGATGGTGCTTTCCCACCTCTCCCAAATAGACAACATAATCTAACAGCAGAAGAACCAGATCCACCACGCCAACGGTCTCGATATGGCT
>CALWZU010000011.1 GCA_944386095.1 uncultured Clostridia bacterium
TTTATCCATCGGATGAAAAGGAACGGTATTTTCATATTTTCTATAATGACAGAAAGAAAAGCAGTGAACATGAAGCGATCGAAACAAAGATAGACCGCATGGCGGAATGTCTTCATAAGCATGAAGCCACAAGATATGAAATCAAAGGGGGAGGCTTCTCCAGGTACTTTGACCTGATCTATTACAACAAAGGGAAACCGGACGAAAAATTCATGTATGGACGGGAACGGCATGAAGTGATCAACGAAGAGATACGGCTTTGCGGATATTTTGTCATTATAACGTCAGAAAAGATGACGGCAGCGCAGGCGCTTGAGCTGTATAAGGGCAGAGATGCGTCAGAGAAGTTGTTCCGTGGAGACAAATCGTATCTTGGGAACAAAAGTTTTCGGGTACATACAAGTGAATCGGTACATGCAAAGATATTTATTGAGTTTGTTGCCCTGATCATCCGGAGCCGGTTTTACACGTGCCTGAAGGGACAGATGCAGAAGGGTGGAAAGAAGAACTACATGACCGTTCCGGCAGCGATCCGGGAGCTGGAAAAGATAGAGTTGATCCGCCAGAGTGACCGTGGATACCGTATGGATTATGCGGTTACGGCAGCGCAGAAAGAGATCCTGAAAGCATTTCACATGACAGCGGCAAATGTCAGGATACAGGCGGCAGCAATCAATGAAGACCTTATGAAGAAAGAGAAGGAAGGATAACCGTATGGCGAGAAGAAGCATCCCGATAGAAGAAAAGATCGAGGCACAGAAAGAAATGGTTTCGAAAGCAAAAGACAAGTATGAAGCAGAATTGGATAAGCTGGAAAAGTTAATGAAAAAGAGGGAGGAACTGCGGAGCAAAGAGCTGATGGAAGCATTTGCCAACAGTGAACGTTCCTTTGAAGAAGTGTTAAGATTTCTTGCGGGAAAAGAGGTATGTGATGAGTAAGCAGTATTCAATGAAAGTATATCCCGCTGGCAGAGGGCGGGATGTTTACAGAAATATCGAAATCTGCGGGAATGAATCGCTGGATCGGTTGTGTGAGACTATCCTGGAAGCCTTTGATTTTATTGATGAACATCTATATGAGTTCTGCATGGACAACCGTATGTATAGTGAAGATGCGTATCAGTCAGATCCAGAGGGAGATGAACCGTCAACGGATATCACACTTGATAAGATCGGACTTTATAAAGGGCAGAAATTTTCGCTTCACTATGACTTTGGAGATGATTGGATGTTCAGCATTACAGTAACAAAAATCAGTGAAGCAGAGGAGAGTTTTGAGCCACGCATAGTCAAGTCCAAGGGGTACATTCAGCAGTATCCAGACATTGATGAAGAGGACTGGGACTATGAATAAAATAAGAAGCAGATGCTACGAGAGTTAATTTTTCTGGAAGTTAAGATTTAAAAGAAAAAGGAAAGTTTTAATGTGTTTTTAATGATTTTGCGGTAAGATTAAGAACAGAAAAAACACAGCGTCCTTTGGAACAGGCGCCTGGAAAAGAAAAGGAAGGGCCTGAAAAAGGGTCGCAAAAGGAGGAATATATAATATGGAAGGTTTGCAAAACGACAGAAACGACAGAGAGGATAAAAATGAATCGCCTCAGGCAGATTTTCCCGGAGAAGAAATTCAGGGGGAGGTTTTTCAGGCGAAGGAGACCGGCGATGAGGGTTTTGCCCCGGAAAAGCCCCGGATGTCTCTTGGTAAAAAAATCATCATCGCCGTTGTGGCTTTGATCGTGGTCATCGGCGCTGTCATCGGCGGGGTGTTTATGTATATCAACAGCACTACGATCGGCATGGATCAGGCTGTTCAGGTAGCTCTTGCGGACGCAGGGGTGGCTATGCAGGATGTGGCGGCGATCAAAAGCGAATTTGAATGGGACGACGGACTGAAAAAGTACGAGGTGGAATTTTACGCCAACAACCTGGAGTATTCCTATGAGATCGATGCGGAAACCGGACGGGTTATCGCTTTTGAAATCGACTGAGGCCCTAATGAAAGCAGGAGGCTTTGGGTAAAAAGGAAAAGGACGGCGGCAAAACCGGCGAAAAAAGGCAAGAGGGAAGCTTTTCTTCAAAGAAGGGTCTCCTTCTGTTTTTTTAGAATCTCCCCGGCTGACGCCTGTCAAAGGGGTGAGAAGGAGGATGCGCTATAAAAGATGGTGAAAAGAATATATTTTTCAAAAAATCTATTGACAAGAAAGAGATTTTTTTGTTATCATATCTCAAAGATTTTAATATTTCAGGCAATGACAAGAACAAAGAACAACCCACCTTGCTTCAGAGAGCTGTTGGCCGGTGAAAAACAGTGCAAAGCGTTGTCCTACTCATCTTCGAGCCTTTGAACCGAACGAAGCGGCTTTTTTAACCGGCTGTTTTCAGTAGGCTTCAACGGGTTTCTCCCGTTACAGAGATGGGCATTCAAAAGGATGCCGACAAAGCGGGTGCAGCAGATGCACCAATAAGAGTGGTACCGCGGAAGTAGCTTTCGTCTCTTAGATCAATCATCTAAGCTGTCGAAAGTTTTTTTATTGCAGGCGGAAGGGACGGAGGCTTCCCGGCGTTTCCCGGGGGAAAAGCCCGGCGGGACAAGGGACAGGCTCCGCAAAGCCGTATCGCCGTATAAGGAAAGGAAAGTGTAGAACATGAAAAAAACAGGTGCGCAAATCGTAGTGGAATGCTTGCTCGAACAAGGCGTAGACACTGTTTTCGGCTATCCCGGAGGGCAGATCATAGATGTGTATGATGCCCTTTATGAATACTCCGACAGGATCACCCATATCCTGACGGCTCATGAACAGGGCGCCGCCCATGCGGCGGACGGATACGCCAGATCCACGGGAAAGGTAGGCGTGGTGATCGCCACGTCGGGTCCCGGCGCCACCAATCTGGTTACAGGCCTTGCTACGGCGGCCATGGATTCGATTCCCATGGTGGCCATTACCGGTAACGTTTCGGCGGCGCTTCTTGGAAAAGACAGCTTCCAGGAGGTAGACATTTTCGGGATTACCGCGCCGATTACAAAATACAACTTTATCGTGAAGGATCAGTCAGAGCTGGCGGAAACCCTCAGACGAGCCTTTTATATCGCCCGGTCCGGTCGGCCCGGGCCGGTGCTGGTGGACATTTTGAAAAACGCTCAGATGGGAACCTGCGAGTTTGAAAATGCACCGCCCCGTCCTATTCTGCCTGAGGTGGATCATATTACCGAAAAGGATCTGCAAAGGGCCAAGGAACTGATCGAGGCATCCCGGCATCCCTTTATTTTTGCCGGCGGCGGGGTAATCAGCGCCAACGCTTCTGAAGAGCTGAAGGCCTTTGCCGCAAAGATCGGCGCGCCGGTTTCCCTGTCCATGATGGGGCTTGGGGCATATCCTGCGGAGGATCCTCATTTTACCGGCATGCTGGGGATGCACGGTACCAAGGTTTCTTCCATGGCCGTTGCCCAGTGCGACCTGTTTATCGTAGCGGGGGCAAGGCTTTCCGACCGGGTCATCGGCAAGTCCAGCGAATTCGCCTCACACGCCAGGATCCTGCACATCGACATCGATCCGGCGGAAATCAATAAAAACATCCGCACAGACGGCAGCGTGGTGGGGGATCTGAAGGTGACTCTTTCACGCCTGACGCAGATCGTAGAGGAAGCGGACAGAAGCCAGTGGCTTTCCCAGATCGAAAAATGGAAGCGGGATTATCCGCCGGTACGGGAAAGAAAGGGAGAAATCACCCCTTATTATCTGATCAGCGAGGTTGCCGCCCGTCTGCCGGAGGATGCGATCATCTGCACGGATGTGGGACAGCATCAGATCTGGACGGCTCAGCATTATCCCTTCAGCCTGCCCAGAACCTTTATTTCCTCGGGAGGACTTGGAACCATGGGCTTTGGCCTTGGAGCCGCCATCGGCAGCAAGGTGGCCAATCCCAAACGGAAGGTAGTTTTGTTCACCGGCGATGGAAGCTTTCATATGAACTGCAACGAACTGATTACCGTTACCATGCAGAAGCTGGATATTACGGTGATCGTTTTGAACAACAATGTACTGGGCATGGTGCGCCAGTGGCAGAAGCTGATGTTCGACAAGCATTACAGCCAGACCACCCTCAACAGAAAGACCGATTACGTGAAGCTGGCCGAGGCCTACGGCGGCACGGGCTTTGTGATCACGAAAAAAGAAGATGTAGGGCCCACGCTGGATAAGGCCCTGAAAACCAAGGGAGCGGTGGTGGTGAACGTGGCCATCGACAAGGATGTGAACGTTTTGCCCATGGTGCCTCCCGGAAAGGCCTATAACCAGCAGCTTATGAGCATTGATATATAAGGAGGGAACAAGATGTATAGAAGATATGTGCTTTCGGTTCTTGTGGAAAACCGTTCCGGCGTTCTGAGCAGGATATCGGGCCTGATCACAAGAAGGGGGTTTAACATCGATTCCCTCACCGTCGCAGAAACGGAAAATCCTGCCATATCCAGAATGACCATCGTTTTGCACTGCGATGAAAGCGTGGTGGAGCAGATGAAAAAACAGCTGGAAAAGCAGGTAGATGTAAAGGAAGTGGCGGAGCTTGTGGAGCATGAATCCGTTACCAGAGAGCATGTGATGGTAAAGGTAGCGGCTACGCCGGAAAACCGGATGTCCGTTTTATCTGTTGCGGAAATCTTCCGGGCCAATATCGTCGATGTAGCGGCGGAAGCCATGATCATCGAGCTGACGGGAGAGTCCAATAAAACGGAAGCCTTTATTGAAACCGTCCGCCCCTTTGGGATCCTGCAGGTAGTGCGTTCTGGCATCACCGGCCTTGAAAGGGGAGCCAAGGTTCCCGGAAAAGACCGAAAGAAGGAGGAGGCCTCTTTCTGAGCGCTGCCCCGGGCAGACCTTCAGAATGGGAGAGGGCCTACGGGGGCTGCGATACATCCCCTGATCATTTACGGCAACCACGCCGGAGCGGCTTTTGGGAAAGCTATGCATGAGAGTGTCGGGCTGATGGGCCGCGGCCGGCCTGCGTTATATATTCACCCTTTGCTGTGAGAACTTGAGTAAAAAAAGGAGGAACTCAAAATGGCAAAAATGTATTATGAATCTGACTGTGATCTTTCCCTGTTAAAGGACAAAACCATCGCGATCATCGGATTTGGCAGCCAGGGCCACGCCCATGCGCTGAATCTGAGGGATTCCGGCTGCAATGTGATCGTAGGCCTTTACGAAGGCAGCAAATCCTGGAAATCCGCCCAGGAACAGGGCTTCAGCGTTTATACGGCGGCGGAGGCCGCCAAGAAGGCCGACATCATCATGCTTCTGATCAACGATGAAAAGCAGGCGGCCATTTATGAAAAGGATATCGCCCCCAATCTGGAGGCGGGCAATTCTCTGGTATTCGCACATGGCTTTAACATCCACTTCAAGCAGATCGTTCCCCCCGCCGATGTAGACGTATGGATGATCGCTCCCAAAGGTCCCGGACATACTGTCAGAAGCCAGTATCAGGAAGGAAAAGGGGTTCCGGATCTGATCGCCGTTTATCAGGACGCCACGGGAAAGGCTTTCCAGTACGGTCTGGCTTATGCGGCCGGCATCGGCGGCGCCAGAGCGGGCATCCTGGAGACGACTTTTAAAGAAGAAACCGAAACAGACCTGTTTGGCGAGCAGGCGGTACTGTGCGGCGGCGTGACCGCTCTGATGAAGGCGGGCTTTGATACGCTGGTAGAAGCGGGCTATCAGCCGGAAAGCGCATATTTTGAATGTGTTCATGAAATGAAGCTGATCGTTGACCTGATCTTCAAGGGCGGCTTTAACTTCATGAGATACTCCATTTCCGATACCGCGGAATACGGGGATTACTGCACCGGCAGCCGGATCATCACCGATGAGACCAAGGCCAATATGAAGCAGGTACTTAAGGAGATCCAGGACGGCACCTTTGCGAAAAACTGGATCAACGAAAATAAAACCGGCAGACCTCAGTTCTCCAAGATGAGAGAGGAAGCCCAGAATTCTCAGGTAGAGCAGGTTGGAGCCGAGCTGAGAAAAATGATGAGCTGGAACAATTAAGACCGGCGCCCTTTGTCTTTTCTTCGCCCTTGAGCAGGGAAATCATCAGGGGAGCGCGGAACCGGGCCGCTTCTCCGTTTCAGGGGAGGCGGCGCGGCGGTTCTTCGGGAAATTTACGCGGAAAAGGAGGCTTTGGCAAAGGCTTCTTTGAAAGGGCCTGGATATGGCCGGTATGTTTATGTAAAAAGAGGATAGCGTAAGGAGTGTAAGAAAGATGAGAAGTGATCTGGTAAAAAAGGATTATACAAAAGCGCCCCACAGGAGCTTGTTTAATGCGATGGGGTATGTGGAGGAGGAAATGGAAAGGCCCTTGGTGGGCGTTGTCAATTCCCAGAGCGAAATCGTTCCGGGACACATCCATCTGGATACCATCGCCAAGGCCGTTAAGGAGGGCGTCCGGCTGGCAGGAGGAACGCCCATTGAAGTACCGGCCATCGCCGTGTGCGACGGGATCGCCATGGGCCATGTGGGAATGCATTATTCTCTGGTTTCAAGAGATCTGATCGCAGACAGCGTGGAAACCCTGGCTTTGGCCCATCAGTTTGACGCTCTGGTGCTGATCCCCAACTGCGATAAGGTAGTGCCGGGTATGCTGATGGCGGCGGCCCGGGTAAATATTCCCACGGTAGTGGTTTCCGGGGGTCCCATGCTGGCGGGGCTTCATAAGGGGAAAAAACTGAGCCTGAGCCAGATGTTTGAAGCGGTAGGAGCGAAAAGCGCCGGAACCATATCCGATGAAGAGCTGCTTCAGATCGAAGAGGAGGCATGCCCTTCCTGCGGCTCCTGTTCGGGAATGTTTACCGCTAATTCCATGAACTGCCTGACGGAGGCGATTGGAATGGGACTTCCGGGAAACGGGACGATTCCGGCGGTTGTGGCGCAGCGGGTGCGCCTTGCAAAAAAAGCGGGCATCCAGGTGATGGAGCTTCTGAAAAAGGATATAAAGCCAAGGGACATTATGACAAAGGAAGCCTTTATGAATGCGCTGGCGGTGGATATGGCTCTGGGCTGCTCCACGAATTCCATGCTTCATCTGCCTGCTATCGCCCATGAGGCGGGGGTCCGTATCGACCTTGAGGTAGCCAATGAAATCAGCGCCAGAACACCGAATCTGTGCAAGCTGGCTCCGGCGGGAGATCATTTTATCGAAGAGCTCAACGGAGTCGGCGGCGTTCCTGCGGTTATGAAGGAGCTTTCCAAAAAGGATCTGCTGTATCTGGATACCATGACGGTTACGGGAAAAACCACGGGAGAAAATATTAAAAACGCTCAGGCCAAGGGACACGAGATCATTAAGTCCATCGACGCCCCCTACAGCCAGACCGGCGGCATCGCCGTTTTGAAGGGCAATATCGCCAAGGAAGGCTGCGTGGTCAAGCGTTCGGCTGTGGTAGAGGAAATGCTGGTGCATGAAGGCCCGGCCAGGGTCTTTGACAGTGAGGATGAAACCATGGAAGCCATTTTGTCGGGAAGGATCCAGCCCGGCGATGTAGTGGTGATTCGATATGAAGGCCCCAAGGGAGGCCCGGGTATGAGAGAAATGCTTTCTCCCACCTCCGCTCTTGCAGGCAGAGGCCTTGATAACTGCGTGGCTCTGATTACGGACGGAAGATTTTCCGGCGCTACCAGAGGAGCGGCTATCGGCCATGTTTCTCCGGAGGCTGCTATGGGAGGAGAAATCGGCGTGATCAGGGAAGGGGATATGATTTCCATCGATATTCCCGCCGGCAGCATCCAGCTGAAAATCTCCGATCAGGAGCTTCAGGAAAGAATGAAGGCTTTCGTACCCAAGGAGCCCAAGATCAAAACCGGCGTTCTGGCCAGATACGCCAAGCTGGTCCAGTCTGCTTCCAAGGGCGCTATTTTGAGTGCGGAATAAACAGGCGGATAAATCAAAAGCAAAGGAGACGCTTTTATGGAAAAGGAAATCATAAGAGATATCAAAATTTTCGACACTACCCTTCGGGATGGAGAACAGTCCCCGGGCTGTTCCATGAATCTCAGGGAAAAGCTGGAAATGGCCCGGCAGCTGGAGCGTCTGAGAGTGGACGTGATCGAGGCCGGCTTTGCCATCGCTTCTCCCGGAGATTTTGAGGCGGTTCGCTCTATTGCGGAGGTGGTCAAAAATTCGACTGTGGCAAGCCTTGCCAGAACCACGAAAAAGGACATCGATTCGGCCTGGGAAGCGGTGAAGGTGGCCAATCACCCCAGAATCCATACCTTCCTTGCCACTTCCCCTTTGCATATGGAATATAAGCTGAAAATGTCCCCCAATCAGGTGCTGGAAAAAACAGCGGAAATGGTTGCCTATGCCAAGCATTACTGCGATGATGTGGAATTCTCGGCAGAGGATGCGACAAGAAGCGAATGGGACTTCCTGGCAAAGGTGGTGGAAACGGCCATTGAAAACGGCGCATTGACGGTGAACATCCCGGATACGGTGGGCTATACCACCCCTGATGAAATGTATCAGCTGATGCGGTATCTGAAGGAGCATGTAAAGGGTATCGACAATGTGGCGCTTTCCACTCATAATCATAACGATCTGGGTCTTGCGGTAGCGAATTCTCTGGCGGCGATCAGAGGAGGCGCCACGCAGGTAGAGTGCACCATCAACGGCATCGGAGAGAGAGCGGGCAATGCCGCTTTAGAGGAAATCGTCATGGCCCTTGAGACCAGAAAGGATTTTCTGGGACACGGCACCCATATCGATACCACTCAGATTTATCCTACCAGTAAGCTCCTTTCCCGGATGATCGGCGTCAGACCCTCTCCCAACAAGGCCATTGTCGGCAGAAACGCCTTCGCCCACGAGTCCGGCGTTCATCAGCACGGGGTTCTTGCGAACCGGAGCACCTATGAAATCATGACGCCCGAATCCGTGGGGCTTCCCAAAAACTCCATGGTGCTGGGAAAACACTCCGGCCGTCATGCGTTTGTAGACAGATTGAAGGAGTTGGGGATCGTTTTGAGCCCGGAAGAAATCGATGAGGCCTTTGCCCGGTTCAAGGAACTGGCGGATAAAAAGAAAACCGTATCCGATCTGGATATTGAATCTCTGGTAGGTACGCAGAGAGCCGCTATCGAAGAAACCTACAGGCTGAAATATTTCGCTGTCAACAGCGGAACAGAGCTGGGGGCTACGGCTACCATTTCCATGGAATGCGACGGTCAGGTCAAAAAATTCGCCGCTTTGGGAGACGGCCAGGTGGAAGCGGCCTTTGCCGCCGTGGATCATCTGACGGGTATGCATCCGAAGCTGGAAGAATATCAGATCCAGTCGGTTACAGGCGGCATCGACGCCCAGGGCGAGGTTTCCGTAAGACTTCGCAGCGGGGATTCGGTGGTGATCGGCACAGGGGTCAGCATGGATGTTATTGAAGCCAGCATCAAGGCCTATATCAATGGCATGAACAAGCTGGTCTATGCGATGAAAACGGAAAAATAACAGGCGCGGGAAGGCGGCCCTTCTGCCGGGGAAGGCAGGGAGGCCGCGAGAAAGGAAAGGATGTTGGAACAATGGGAATGACAATGACCCAGAAAATCATCGCCGCCCATGGAGGAAGAGATTCGGTGAAGGCAGGAGAGCTGATCCGGGTGGATCTGGATCTGGTGCTGGGGAACGACGTAACCTCTCCCGTGGCGATCAACGAGTTTGAAAAAGCGGGATTTACAAAGCTGTTTGACAAGGACAAGGTGGTCTTTGTCATGGATCACTTTACCCCTAACAAGGATATCAATTCCGCCATGCTGTGCAAGCGTGCCCGGGATTTTGCGAGGAAATACGCTATCACCCATTATTACGAATCCGGCAACGTAGGCGTGGAGCATGCCCTCCTGCCGGAGCAGGGTCTGGTAGCCCCTGGCGAAATCATCATCGGCGCAGACAGCCATACCTGTACGTATGGCGCTTTGGGAGCGTATTCCACCGGCGTGGGCTCTACCGATATGGCTGCGGGCATGTACAGCGGCCAGGCCTGGTTCAAGGTGCCTTCTGCCATCAAATTCGTTTTGAAGGGAAAGCTGCAGCCCTTTGTCAGCGGCAAGGACGTGATCCTGACCATTATCGGCATGATCGGTGTGGAGGGAGCCAGGTACAAGTCCATGGAGTTTACAGGAGAGGGGCTTTCTTCCCTGAGCATGGACGACCGGCTGTGCATGGCCAACATGGCCATTGAAGCCGGTGGAAAGAACGGCATTTTTGAGGTGGACGATATCACCCTTGCGTATGTGAAGGAAAGAGTCAGCCGTCCCTTTACCGTATATAAAGCCGATGAGGACGCCCAGTATGACGAGGTTTATGAAATCGATCTGTCTCAGATCCAGCCGACAGTCGCCTTCCCCCATCTTCCGGAAAACACCCGTCCGGTTTCTCAGGCGGGAGAGGTTCCTATCGATCAGGTGGTGATCGGCTCCTGCACAAACGGCCGTCTGGAGGATATGAGGGCGGCAGCGGCGGTGCTGAAGGGCCGGAAGGTAGCGGCGGGCGTACGCTGCATCATCATTCCCGCCACACCTCTGATTTACCGTCAGTCCATGGACGAGGGCCTGTTTGATATTTTCATGGAGGCAGGCTGCGTGATTTCACCCCCTACCTGCGGACCCTGCCTGGGAGGGCATATGGGTATCCTGGCGGAGGGAGAAAGAGCCGTGGCTACCACAAACCGGAATTTTGTAGGAAGAATGGGCCATACAGGAAGCGAGGTCTACCTGGCAAGCCCTGCCGTAGCTGCGGCCAGCGCCGTTTGCGGAAGGATCGCGCAGCCTGACGAGCTGGATAACGGCGGAAGAGGATAGGAGGAACATTCCATGAAAGTAAAAGGAACCGTTTTCAAATATGGAGACAATGTGGATACGGATGTAATCATCCCGGCCCGATATCTGAATATCACGGATATGAACAAGCTGGCGGAGCACTGCATGGAGGATATCGACGCACAGTTTTCAAAGAAGGTGCAGGCGGGGGACATTATCGTGGCCGGCAATAATTTTGGCTGCGGCTCCTCCAGAGAGCACGCGCCGGCAACCATAAAGGCATCGGGCGTGTCCTGCGTCATCGCCAATTCCTTTGCCAGGATTTTTTACAGAAACTCCATCAACATCGGCCTTGCCATAATCGAATGTCCGGAAGCGGCGGCGGCAATCAGACAGGGAGACCAGGTCAGCGTGGATTTCGCAAAGGGTCAGATCGTGGATGAAACCACCGGGGCGCATTTTCAGGCAGAGCCCTTCCCTGCGTTTTTACAGGAGATCATAGACAAGGGCGGTCTGCTCAATTCCATTAAATAGCCGGTAAATAACCGGGGCTCCTCCGGCCGGAGCCGGAGGGGATTTGGGAAAAGCAAAGCCGGTGTTAAGCGGCGGAAAGGTGTTGGAAAATGAAATTTGATATTGCAGTGATCAAGGGCGATGGAATCGGCCCGGAAATCGTGACGGAAGCCATGAAGGTGCTGGAAGAGACCGGCAGGCTTTACGGCCATAGCTTTACCTTTACCCAGTGTCTGGCAGGAGGCTGCGCCATCGATCAGGAGGGAATGCCTCTGCCCCGGGAAACCGTCGATGTATGCAGGAAAAGCCACAGCGTTTTGCTGGGCGCGGTAGGCGGCCCTAAATGGGATGATCAGCCGGGCCATCTGCGGGCGGAAAAGGCGATTCTGGGGCTGCGTTCGGAGATGGGACTGATTGCCAATCTGCGGCCGGCTTTGATGTTCGATTCTCTGGCGGATGCCTGCCCTTTGAAGCCGGAGTTTGTCAGGGGCGGTCTGGATGTCCTGATCGTCAGAGAACTGACCGGCGGGATCTATTTTGGCGAAAGAGGCAGAAAACAGACGCCGGACATGGGAGAGATGGCCTACGATGTGATGCCCTACAGCGAAAAGGAAATTGAGAGAATCGGGCGGGTGGCCTTTGAAATGGCCGGGAAAAGAAACGGAAAAGTGACCAGCGTGGACAAATCCAATGTGCTGGAAACCTCCCGCCTGTGGAGAAGCGTAATGCACCGGCTGAAGGAGGAATATCCGGAGATCGAATACAGCGATCTGTTTGTGGATAACGCGGCCATGCAGCTTGTGATCAATCCCAAACAATTTGACGTGATCGTTACGGAAAACATGTTTGGGGATATCCTCTCCGATGAGGCCTCCATGATCACCGGCTCCATCGGAATGCTTCCCTCCGCCAGCTTGGGAGAGGGAAGCCTGGGTCTTTATGAGCCCATTCACGGCTCCGCGCCGGATATCGCGGGAAAGGGCCTTGCCAATCCTCTGGCGACGATTTTGTCGGCGGCTATGATGCTGCGCTATTCGCTGAATTTGCCTGAGGAGGCGGATTGCATAGAAAACGCCGTAAACCGGGTTTTGAAGGAGGGCCAGCGGACGGCGGACATCGCCAAACCCGGAGAGACCGTGCTGAGCACTTCTCAAATGGGCGATATGGTGGTGAAAGCCCTTTCGAAAAACTAAGGCCGTAGGCGGAAAGCCAGGCAGAGGGCAAATCAAAAGAATAACGCAAACGAATAAAAGCCCCCGTTTTTTCGGCCGGAAGGCCGAAGGACGGGGGCTTTGGCAAAGCGGGGGAAGCCCCGCCGAAAAAAACCGATTTAATGAGAAATCCGCAGCATCCGGGCGGCATTGAGGACCGCCAGGATCATAACGCCTACATCGGCGAAGATCGCAGCCTGCATACCGGCAATGCCAAGGGCGCCCAGTATCAGGCAGACGGACTTGACGCCCAGGGCCAAAACGATATTTTCCCTGACGATGCGAAGGCATTTGCGGGAGATTTTCATGGCAAGAGGAATTTTTTCCGGATCATCGTCCATCAGAACGATATCGGCGGCTTCAATGGCCGCATCGCTGCCCATGGCGCCCATGGCGATGCCAATATCAGCCCGGGACAGAACCGGCGCGTCGTTGATGCCGTCTCCCACGAAAGCAAGGGTAGAACCTTTGGGTTTTTCTTTCAAAAGCTGTTCCAGGCAGGCGACCTTGTCTGCGGGAAGCAGCTGGCTGAAAATCCGGTCCATTCCAAGTCTTTCGCCTACCGCCCGGGCTGCGGCGTCTATGTCCCCGGTGAGCATGACGGTTTTTACGCCCTGTGCCTTCAGGGCTTTGATGGCATTTTGAGAGGTTTCTTTGATCTGATCGCTGATCAGGATGCCGCCGGCAAAGACGCCGTCAAAGGCTACGTAGACTACTGTTCCAAAGCCGTGGATTTCGCTGTAATCCACAGAAAGGGCGCGCATCAGGGCGGCATTGCCTGCGGCAACCAGGCATCCGTCCACGAAAGCGGTAACGCCGGAGCCGGGGATTTCTTTTACCTGAGAAACCCGGCCTGTATTTTCAGGGCTGCCCGCCGCCTCTTTCAGGCCGTGGCTGATGGGATGAGAGGAATAGCTTTCCGCCAGAGCCGCCTTTTCCAGGAGCGTTTCCCGGGAAAAGCCCGGAGCGGGAAAAACCTGGCTGACGGAAAAGAGTCCCTTTGTTAGGGTCCCGGTTTTATCGAATACGGCGGTTTTCGTGTGAGAGAGGGCTTCCAGGTAGTTACCGCCTTTAATCAGGATCCCCACCCTGCTGGCGCCGCCGATGCCGCCGAAAAAGGTCAGAGGAATGCTGATGACCAGAGCGCAGGGGCAGCTGATGACAAGGAAGGTCAGCGCCCTTTGGATCCAGGTTGACCACTCTCCCACAAGAAGCGGGGGCACAACGGCCAGGATCAGGGCTGCGCCGCAGACGGCCGGGGTATAATAATGGGCGAATTTTGTGATGAAGTGTTCGGCCTTTGCTTTTTTCAGGCTGGAATTTTCCACAAGATCCAGGATCTTACTGACGGTGGATTCTTCAAAGGGCTTTGTGACTCTAATCTTTAAAAGGCCGGTGATATTGACGCAGCCGCTGATGATCTCTTCTCCCGGAGCGATTTCTCGGGGGAGGCTTTCTCCTGTGAGAGGGCTGGTATTAAGGGTGGAGCTGCCCTGGATGACGATGCCGTCAAGAGGGACTTTTTCTCCGGGCTGAACCAAAATAACATCTCCCGCCGAAACCGTTTCAGGATCTACCTGGACCAGGCTGCCGTTTCGTTCGATGTTGGCGTAATCGGGCCGGATGTCCATCAGGGCGGTGATGCTGCGGCGGCTTTTGCCTACCGCATAGCTTTGGAACAGCTCTCCGATCTGGTAAAACAGCATGACCTCTACCCCTTCGCCGTAGCTGCCAAGAGCCATGGCGCCTATGGTGGCGGCGGACATCAAAAAATTTTCGTCAAAGATTTCTCTGTTCAGGACGCCAAGGAAGGCCTTTCCCAGGACGTCATAGCCGATAATCAGATAAGGTATAAGAAACAGGACAGGCTCCCACAGGCCGTGAAGGGGAAGAAAAAGGAAAATGATCGTAAGCGCCGCCGCCGATATGATGCGAAACAGCGTTTTTTTCTGTTGTCTGGTCATAAAGGTTCACCTCTTTTTGCTGCTGGAATAGGGTATATGTTTTACTTCCTATGTGAAAGAAAAGAGCCTGCCGGAGGATTTAGGGGGCAAGCCCTGGGAAGGCAGGCTGCTGGAAGAAACAGGCGGAGGGATTTTACAGATAGATTTCGCAATCCGGTTCTATTTTTTTGCAGGCCCTGAGGATTTTGGGCATGATTTGGTCAAAGTCCGATTCTTCGGCCTCTACGATCATTTTCTGGCTCATGAAACTGATGGCAACGTCGCTGACGCCCGGGACCTTTTTAGCGGCTTCTTCCATTTTCGCGGCGCAGTTAGCGCAGTCCACTTCGATTTTAAACTTTTTTTGCATGTGAATGACTCCTTTCCCATACAGAACCTTTCCCTGAACCGGCGACAGGGCCGGATGCTCTCCAGAGCAGGTTTATGTTTATATATATGATCATCTGCTCATATGTAATTATATCCTTTTGCATTTTTTTGTCAACAGATATTTTTCAAAAATGCAGCGGGTTTGTCAAATCCGATGGAAAGACAGCGGATTTTTTTTGTAAATCGTGTTAGGATATAGTCAGATAAAGGAATGAAGGATATGAAAACCGCCTTTGATTTTTCCGTACAGGTAAAGGCGGAGCCATTCATAACATCCCCAGGGAAAGGGAAGAAAACGCATAAAAAGGAGAGAGGCCATATGGGAAGAATGTATCAGAATGTAATGGAAATAATGGGAAGAACGCCTCTGATGGAGCTTGAAAGGATCAGGGAAAGCTTTGGGCTGAAGGCAAAGCTGCTTGGGAAGCTGGAGGGGATGAATCCTGCCGGAAGCGCCAAGGACAGGATCGCCAGGGCCATGGTAGAAGAGGCTGAGAGCCGGGGGCTATTGAAGCCGGGGGCTACCATTATCGAACCTACCAGCGGCAATACCGGCATCGGCCTGGCGGCGGTGGCTGCCGCCAGGGGATATCGGTTGATTTTAACGATGCCGGAAACCATGAGCGTGGAAAGAAGGAACCTTTTGAAGGCCTATGGAGCGGACATCGTTCTGACGGAAGGGGCAAAAGGCATGAGCGGCGCCGTGGAAAAGGCTCGGGAATTGGCGGAGACGATCCCCGGAGGCTGGATTGCGGGACAATTTGAAAATCCCGAAAACGCCAGAGCCCATTATGAGACCACAGGGCCGGAAATCTGGGAGGATACCGGCGGAAAGGTGGATTATTTCGTGGCGGGAGTGGGAACGGGAGGAACCCTTACCGGCACAGGCCGGTATTTAAAGGAAAAAAATCCCGATGTGAAGATCATTGCTGTAGAGCCGGCCTTGTCTCCCCTTTTGTCTCAGGGGATAGCCGGTCCTCATGGACTGCAGGGCATCGGGGCGAATTTTATACCCCAGGTTCTGGATACGGCTGTTTATGACCGGATCATGACGGTTACAGATCAGGATGCTTATGAGATGGGGCGGATGATGGCAAGAAAGGAAGGCTACCTGGTGGGGATTTCCTCCGGCGCAGCTTTGTGGGCGGCCTGTCAGATCGCCAGGGAACAGAAAGGGCAGGGAAAACATATCGTGGTGATTTTACCGGATACGGGAGAGCGTTATCTTTCTACGCCTTTGTTTGAAGAAGAAGGGAAATAAAGGGAAGGCTTATGAAGGAAAAACAGTATGTAATCGCCCTGGATCAGGGGACTACCAGCTCCCGGGCCATTATTTTTGACCGGCAACAGAATATCGTTTCCATTGCCCAAAAGGAATTTACACAGTATTTTCCCCGGCCGGGATGGGTGGAGCATGATCCTTTGGAAATCTATCGCTCTCAGATCCAGGTAATGGAGGAGGCTCTCAAAAAAAGCGGGATAAGCCCCCGGGAGGTGGCGGCGATCGGCATCACCAATCAAAGGGAAACTACCATTGTCTGGAACCGGCATACGGGACAGCCCGTGTATCCCGCCATCGTCTGGCAGTGCCGCCGGACGGCGGAAATCTGCGAGGATCTGATAGGAAGAGGACTTTCCGTTCCTGTCAGAGAAAAAACCGGCTTGATTATCGATGCGTATTTCAGTGGGACAAAGATCAAATGGATCCTGGAAAACGTACCGGGAGCGAAGGAGATGGCGGAAAGAGGGGATTTGCTGTTTGGTACGGTGGATACCTGGCTTGTATGGAACATGACGGGAGGAAAGGCGCATGTAACGGATTATACCAACGCTTCCCGAACCATGCTGTTTAATATCAGGAGCCTTACCTGGGATCAGGAAATTCTGAGAATACTGGATATTCCCCAGTCCATGCTGCCCAGGGCCGTTACTTCCAGCCAGATTTACGGCCAGTATCTTCTGGATGGGGTATCCGTTCCCATTTCCGGCATGGCGGGGGATCAGCAGGCGGCCTTGTTCGGGCAGGCCTGCTTCGATCAGGGGGATGTGAAGAATACCTATGGTACAGGCTGCTTTCTTTTGATGAATACCGGCGGCTCTTTGGTGATCCCCAAAAGCGGGCTTTGGCCACCATCGGGATCGCCCTTCCAGACAGGCTTCATTATGTAATGGAGGGGAGCGTATTTATCGGCGGGGCGGTCATCCAGTGGCTGCGGGATGAAATGGGGCTTTTAAAGAGCTCCGGGGAATCAGAGGAAATGTGCCTGAACGTAAAGGACAACGGAGGGGTATATTTTGTTCCAGCCTTTACGGGGCTGGGAGCGCCTTATTGGGATATGTACGCCAGAGGGGCGATCCTGGGACTGACAAGAGGGACGAAAAAGGAGCATATCGTCAGAGCGGCGGTGGAATCCATGGCGTTTCAGACAAAGGATCTTTTAGAGGCGATCCAGGAAGAAACCGGCCTTATGATCAATGCATTAAAGGTGGACGGAGGGGCGTCCCTGAACCGGTTTTTGATGCAGTTCCAGGCGGATATTTCCGGTATTTCCATACGCCGTCCGGTGATAAGCGAAACCACCGCTCTGGGAGCCGCCTGCCTGGCGGGACTTTCTACCGGATTTTGGCAGGATCTGGAGCAGCTGCGGCAAGGCTGGCGGCTGGAGCGGGTGTTTACCCCTCAAATGGGAGAAAAGCAGCGCAGGCTGCTTTTACAGGGCTGGCAGAGAGCGGTAAAGCGAAGTCAGGGCTGGCAGCAGGAATAACAGAAGATAACAGAAAAGCCCTCTTGGGAAATAAGAGGGCAGATCCGCGCTGCGGCCATGGACGCAGCGCGGATTTCCAAAAGAAAAGACTGCAAGAGAGAAAACAAAGTAAAAAGCTCCTTGCAGTCTTTATTGTCATCCTGAATCGGGATTTGGGCGGCAGATGAAAAGGGAAGCAAAGCTTACAGGCCCACCACCTGCTCCATGGGAGACTGGGAAAGGGAATGCTTGACCCGATCCGCTTCCTCGGCAGTTTTGGCGTCGTTCCAACGATCCATCGTGCCCACCAGATAGCCGGTGATCCGCCTGATACGTTCAAAAGGAACTTTTGACAGGGTATAGCGCAGGTCCACGTATTCGCCGTCTACATCGATATTCAGACGGGAAAGCTGACGGCCTGTTTTTTCCTGAAGATAATCTATATATTGCTGTACTTCTTCCTGAGCCATTTCCGCTCCGGTAATTGTAATTTCAATGCTCATAACAGCGACCTCCTGACACTAGATATTGTACATGTATTTATTATACGCACTATGTTTTGAAAATCAAGGGCTGTTATGGAATTGTAACATAATCGTTATCAACAGGTAAATATGCTTCGGCGGCCTTTCGGGAGGAAGGGCTTGGTCTATGCCAGAGCCTTCAGCTGAGCCAGCAGGATATCGATGAAGTTGTCACGCAGGGAGGGCTCACGAAACAGAGCCTGAGCCTGGGTATCGCTGCCGCCTCCTTTTCCGCCAAAGCCTACGGCGAATTCCCGGACGAGCTGGCCGCAGCGCAGGGAGGATTTTCCGCTGTGGGTCAGAAATACGGCAAAGGATTGATCGGTGGAGAGGATCACAGGCTGGTCGGTTTCCTTTAACGCATATTTTGCAATACGCTTCAGATCATCTAAAGAAAGCTCCGGAAAATGTCCTGTCACCGGCATCTGACGCCCATTCGCAAGGGCCGCTTCCCGCTGCTTATTTAAAAGCCGAAGGGCCTGATCCTTGGAAAAGACTTCCTTCATGGCATATAAAGACTGCTTTGTCTTTTCTGCCTTTTCGGTCTGGATCCGGATCTTGTCGAGAAGCGTGGCTTCATCGGCGGAAAACTGGCGGTTTAACTGAGAAACGATTTGATGCTTTGCCTGGTAATCGGAAAGGGCGCGGGCTCCGGCTACAAAGGTGACGCGGGTCATCCCTTTATAGTGCTCGGCTCGGAGGATTTTTACAAGGCCGACCTCCGCCGTGGTGGCGGGATGGGGACAGCAGCAGGCTACACAGTCTACCCCGGGGATGGTGACCACGGAGATGTCTTCCTCTACCTTCAAGGGCTTGCGCAGAGGAAAGGCATTGGCATCTTCTTTTTTTTCGAGTATGCGGATTTCCACGGGCAAAGCCTGGTAGATGACCTGATTGGCTTGATCTTCCAGCTGACTTAGCTGCTCCGGGGACAGATCCGGCGTATCCGCGTCCAGAGTGGAAAGGGTGGCTCCCAGATGAAAGCCCTTGTTTTCGATATGAAAGCGGGAATACAGGATGCCGGAAAGAATATGCTCAGCCAGGTGGTTTTGCATATGATCAAAGCGTCTTGCCCAGTCCAGGGAAAGAAGGACTTCCGCTCCGGGGACAAAGCCCGGGGAGAGGCTGTCGGCGGTATGCTCCAGTATGCCGTTTGTTTCCCCGACATAGGTGACGGAGGCGGTCTCATCTGTATCCATCAGGCGGATGGCGCCAAGATCACAGCTCTGGCCGCCTGCTTCCGGGGCGAAAATCGTCTGGTCAAGAACCAGGCGGTTTCCCGAAACGGAAAGGATCCGGGCCTGCCAGTTTTTTGCGTAAGGATTTGTTTGAAATTGTTTGATAGTGGTCATTTTAAAGGACTCCTTTATGGAAAGGCGCTTATGGGAAAGGCGGGCCGGAGAAAGGCAGGCTTTTGGAATGAGCGCCTTTTTTAAAATTCTGGCTTATTTTGGTTTATTCGGATGGAATTGTGCCGATACTTAGTATATACTGAAAGCGAGAATACGGAAAGGGGAAAGAGCCTGTTGCGAAAGATTTTTGATCCCAAAAGCCTGACGGTTTTTTTGAGAGCGGTTTTGCTGGTTGCGATTGCCGTTCTTTTATATAAATTTGTAGACAATTCCGACAGCTTTTATCAGTGGCTCAACGGAAAGCTGGGAGAAATCGTCTACGCTCTTAAGCCCTTCGTTTTTGGCATCGCCCTTGCCTATATCTTCTGCCCTATCGTGGATGTGGTGGAAAAAAAGTGGCTGGGCAATATCCAGCTGATTCCCACGACAAATGACCAAAAGGCCCACCGGTTTGACCGGCTTGTAAGTCTTTTTCTTGTATATGTGGTTATGATCGCTTCTGTGGTGATCGTGGTGATTTACCTTGGCCCCTCTATGGTGTCCGGAATCGTGGATGCCGCCGTCAAGGCGCCTGAGGTGTATCGTTCCTTTGAGTCTGCTCTGATGGGGTTTTCGGAGCAGGGTCAGAATTCCCAGCTGATAGAGCGGGTGCTGGATGCTTTCAGCAGCGCTGTGAATCAGATCAGCACACAAATTCTTTCTCTTGCCAATGTGGCCATCGGAAGCGCTTTTTCCATCGTTTCCGAAATCATCGTAGTGCTGTTTGCACTGATCGTTTCCGCGTATTTTATCTATTATAAAACCTACTGGGTAGAATACAGCTACCGGGTGATCGACGCCCTTTTCGGCCAGAAGGTCAAGGTGCGCTATATGCTGATCCTAAGAAGCATGAATCACAAGTTTATCCGCTTTATTATCGGAAAGGGCGTGGCCTCTATTATCCTGGGCGTCATGTGCTTCCTGATCCTGACGCTGATGAATTGTCCTTATGTGGTGCTGATCACGGTTTTGTTTGCGGTGCTGAATATGATCCCTTATATCGGCGCATTTCTGGGAGAGCTGGTAGGGGCTCTTCTTGCCTGTACGGTTTCGCTGCCCTTCGGAGGGGCGGTATTTATCGTTTTGCTGCTGCTGCAGCAGTTTGACGCCTTTTATCTGTCTCCCAAGCTGGTAGGGGACGCTTTGGATATGAGCCCTGTATGGATCATTTTTTCCGTCTTTTTCTTTGGCGCCCTTTTCGGTCCCCTTGGTATGTTCTTCGGTTCGCCTTTGATGGCGGTGGTGCTGGAGCTTGTGGAAAACGGCTTGAGAAGAAAGGAAAGCAAGCGCCGCAGGGAAGAGGCCGGTCACGGGGCGGACCATAAACCGGAACACCGGCAGGAGGGAAAGGAATAGAGCCGCTCTGAAGGGCATATAGTGTCTGGGGGCGTGAAGAAATTGAAAAAGAGAATCATGATTGCAGCGCTGCTTGGAGCAGCGCTATTTTTTGCTTTTGGGGGAATGATCAAAGATCCGGGACTCCAAAGCGTGTTTCATCTCGGGGCAGGAAATGCGCCGGTGAGCGTGGTGATTGACCCGGGACATGGGGGAATCGACGGAGGCGCTCAAAGCAGAGGCGGTATTTTGGAAAAGGATATCAATCTGCAAATCGCTTTGCAGCTGAGGGAATTGGCCTGGGAAGCGGGCTGGGAGGTCAAGATGACAAGAGAGGAGGATAGGGGCCTTTATGAGGAGGGAAAAAGCAGTATACGCAGTAAGAAAATCCAGGATCTGAAAGCACGACGGGATATGATCAACGCTTCCGGGGCCGATGCTGCCGTCAGTATCCATCTTAACAGCTATCCTTCCCAAGAGGTACAGGGCGCGCAGACTTTTTATTCCGCAAGTTCTCCTGAGGGAAAGCAGATCGCACAAAGGATACAGGAAACGATCCGGCTCCGGCTGGATCCGGAAAATGAAAGACAGCCCATGAGCAAGGACGATATCGCGATAATGAAGGATAATCCCCTCCCTCTGGTTTTGGTGGAATGCGGTTTTTTATCCAGCGACAGAGAGGCGGCCCTTTTGTCAAAGGCATCGTATCAGAGAGAATTGGCGGCATGTATGTTTTCCGCATTAAAGGAATATTTTATGGAGACAGGAAGAATTGTCAAAGAAGAAATGCAGATTTGCGACAGTTTGGGGCAAATGTCCTGAAACGATTGTTTGCGGTTGCCTTGCTGTTATCCTCAAAGGGAACAGGCCTGTGGATAACTTGTGTAAAAGTAAAAAGGATAAAATTGTAAAATGTTGAAATTTCAATATTTAATACCTGGAAAAAAATCCACAAACAGCAGGGGATAACTTTTCGGCAGCTGTGCAAAATATGGGGAGGGAAAGGGAATGTATGTAGAAAATGCCCGTTTGTAACCCTGTTGAAAATTGTTCGTAAAGAAAGAACAAGGTTTACATAAAACCGGGTTATATAACAACCTCCCGGGAGAGGCTTTTCAGCAGAGCTTCTCTCATATGGGCCTTTGCGCCTGGCTGAGATGCTTCCAGGGCCGCCAGCCAGTTTTTAACGGTTTCCCGTTTGGTTTGGCCCTCGGCAGGGCAGGGATTTTTTACGACCGGGATATGGTGGGAGAGGGCTGCCAGCCTGATTTCTTCCTCCGGCGCACAGATCAGGGGACGAATCATGACCACCCGGGCTCTTTCGTAATGGGTAACGGGGAGGAAGGATGAGAGCCTTCCCTCATAAAGCATGCTCATGAGAAAGGATTCGGTCAGATCATCGCCGTGATGCCCCAGGGCCAGCTTCGTGATGCCTTTTTCATCGCACAGCCGGTGGAGCCTGCCCCGGCGCATACGGGCGCACAGGCTGCAGGGGCTTTTTTCCCGGCGCTGATCAAAAACCACCGGCCCGATGGCGGTGTGCTCCAAAAACAGCTCTACGCCAAGGCTGTCGCAGTATTGGGAAATGAGCCGGAAATCGAAACCGGGAAAGCCAAGATCCAGAGTAACGGCCTTCAGGGTATAGGATACGGGACAAAAGCGCTGAAACAGATGCAGGGCATAAAGGAGCGTCATGCTGTCCTTGCCGCCGGAAAGCCCTACCGCTACCACATCGCCTTCCCGGATCATCTGAAATTGATTTTGCGCCCGTTTGAGATAGCCCAGCACCTTTCTCATGAGAGCCCCTCCTTTTTGTTTTTCTGATAAAGATTATACATCAGCTTCGAAATTTATGGTACACTTAAGAAAAAGCCGTGGCTGTAAAAAACAGGCAGGCTTGGGAAAACAAAAAAAGAGGAAGCGTTCGATGAAAAAAGTAAAAAAAGCCGTCATTCCGGCGGCGGGTCTGGGAACCAGATTTCTTCCCGCCACGAAGGCTCAGCCAAAGGAAATGCTGCCGATCGTAGATAAGCCCGCGATCCAGTATATCGTGGAGGAGGCTGTGGAATCCGGCATAGAAGAAATCCTGATCATAACGGGAAGAAACAAAAGGGCCATCGAGGATCATTTTGACCGGTCGGTAGAGCTGGAGCTGGAGCTGGAAAAAAAGCAGGCGGAGGAAATGCTCCGGACAGTCCGGGAAATTTCCAATCTGGCTGAAATTTATTATATCCGCCAGAAAACCCCTTTGGGTCTTGGCCATGCCGTCCACTGCGCCGCTACTTTCGTAGGAGAGGAGCCCTTTGCGGTCATGCTGGGAGACGACATTGTGGACAGCCGCGTCCCTTGTCTGAAACAGCTGATGCAGGCCCATGAGACCTACGGATGCAGCGTTTTGGGCGTTCAGAGGGTAAAAAGGGATCAGATCGAAAAATTCGGGATTGTAGAGGGGCAGCCGCTGACGCAGCAGGCTTATCGGGTAAAGAGCCTGGTGGAAAAGCCTTCCGTCGAGAAGGCGCCTTCGGATATCGCCATCCTGGGCAGATACATTATTACCCCGCAGGTATTTTCGATTCTCAGAAATCTAAAACCAGGCGCGAAAAACGAGATCCAGCTGACAGACGCCTTGAATCTCCTTTGCAGGCAGCAGGATATGATCGCCTATCTTTTTGAAGGCAAGCGCTATGATATCGGCGATAAGCTGGGATTTTTGCAGGCTACGGTAGAATTTGCCCTGAAACGGCCGGAATTTTCCGGAAGGTTTGAAGAATATCTTACAGAGCTGTTGACAAAGAGGAAATAACAGGGTAAAGTGAAAAGCGGAGCCGCAAAGAAGCTGAAAAGCAAAGGGCTCGTCAACAATCAAAAAGTAAAACCTTATCAAGAGCGGCTGAGGGACAGGCCCTGTGAAGCCCGGCAACCTGACGTAAAATAGGGGAAAACACGTCTTCCCCAAAAGGGAAAAATCGTCAAGGTGCTAATTCCTGCAGAATCACATTCTGGGAGATGAGGAAGGGTTTCGTAAACGGCAAAATCTCTCCCGGAAGGGAGAGTTTTTTTTACGTGTTAAAGCCGGCCCCGGGGCCTTTCCGGAAAACAAGGGCTGAAAAAGGCGGCAGGCTTTGGACAAGACGAGGAGGAAAAGCATCAATGAAAACATTATTTACATCCGAATCCGTTACAGAAGGGCATCCAGATAAAATCTGCGACCAGATTTCCGATGCGATCCTGGACGCAATCCTGGAAAAGGACCCCCAGGGAAGAGTCGCGGCGGAAACCCTGGTGACCACCGGTCTTGCCATGGTGGTAGGGGAGATCACCACAAAATGCTATGTGGATATTCCCCGGATCGTCAGAAACGTGATCCGGGATATCGGCTATACCAGGGGAAAATACGGCTTTGACGCGGACAACTGTTCGGTGGTGACCTCTATCGACGAGCAGTCGGGAGACATCGCCATGGGCGTTGACAAAGAGGGGGCCGGGGATCAGGGCCTGATGTTCGGCTATGCCTGCAATGAAACCCCTGAGCTGATGCCCCTGCCGATTTCTCTTGCCCACAAGCTGGCAAAACGGCTGACAGCGGTAAGAAAAGACGGTATCCTTTCTTATCTCAGACCGGACGGAAAGACGCAGGTTACGGTGGAATACCAGGGGCAAACCCCTGTCAGGGTAGATACGGTCCTGATTTCCACCCAGCATGACGAAGAGGTGTCTCAGGAACAGATCCGCAAAGATATCATAAACTATGTCATCAAGGAGGTTATCCCGGAGGGGCTTTTGGACGAACAGACCAAATATTTCGTCAATCCTACCGGCCGGTTTGTGATCGGCGGACCTAAGGGTGATTCCGGTCTGACCGGAAGGAAAATCATCGTGGATACCTATGGCGGCTATGCCAGACACGGAGGCGGCGCGTTTTCCGGAAAGGATCCTACGAAGGTTGACCGCAGTGCTGCCTATGCGGCCAGATATGCGGCCAAGAACGTAGTGGCGGCGGGCCTGGCGGATCGCTGTGAGCTTCAGCTGGCCTATGCCATCGGCGTTTCCCACCCGGTTTCCATCATGGTGGATACCTTTGGGACCGGAAAGCTGGCGGATGAACAGATTGCGGGCCTTGTGGCGGAGCATTTTGAATTTACCCCCGGCGGGATCATCAAGACGCTGGATCTGAGAAGGCCCATTTACAGGCAGGTGGCTGCCTATGGGCATATGGGCAGGACCGATCTGGATGTACCCTGGGAAAGGACGGATAAAGCGCAGCTTTTAAGAGAGGCTGCCGGCCTGGCATAGATCGCTGTATCCCGGCCAGGGGAAGGCCGTTTTTCCGGGCCGGGAAGGATTTGCCTCCGCTTCGGGAAACAGCCCGCGGGGGCTTTTTTATGGGGGGAAGGAAGAATTCATGGCAATGCCACGCAACCGCCATATATAAATGCATAATATAAAGTAGAAAAGCACTGCCCCGGGGAAGAAACTCCTTGCGAAATATACCGAAAATCGATATAATATTTTTTCGAAGGAGATGCTGTTATGGAAGTGAAAGTAGCAAAATTCGGAGGCTCATCCGTTGCGGATGCGATTCAGCTCCGAAAGGTAAAAGAAATCGTAGAGTCTGATCCGCAGCGAAGGTATGTGGTGGTTTCCGCCCCCGGAAAACGCTTTGAAGAGGACAGCAAGCTGACAGACCTTTTGTATTTATGTAAGACGCATATAGAGCATAATGTGCCCTTTCATCAGGTTTTTCAGGTTATCTGGGATCGTTTTAAGATCATTGTCATGAATCTGGGGCTGCAGCTGGATATCGATCCTTATTTTGAGGAGATCCGGGATCATCTTCAAAAAGGCGTCACCAACGATTATATCGCCAGCAGGGGAGAATTCCTGTGCGCTGTGATCATGGCCAATTATCTGGGCTATGACTTTGTGGATCCCAGCGGGATCATCCTGTTCAGCGAAAACGGGAAGTTCCTTCCAAAGGAAACCGACCAGGCCTTGAGGGAAGAACTGCTTAAGCATGAAAAAGCTGTGATCCCCGGCTTTTATGGAACCAGAACCGACGGAAGCGTCAAGACCTTTTCCAGAGGCGGCTCTGATATCACCGGTGCGCTGGTGGCAAGAGCTGTGGGCGCGAAGGTTTATGAAAACTGGACGGACGTATCGGGCCTTTTGAAGGCGGATCCCCGGATCGTCAAAAATGCCCAGACCATAGACCGGGTCACCTATAAGGAATTGCGGGAGCTGTCTTATATGGGCGCCACCGTCCTTCACGATGAGGCGGTATTCCCTGTAAGGGAGGCTGACATCCCCATCAACATCCGAAACACAAATGATCCGGGCCATCCCGGAACCATTATCGTTTCTGAGGAGGAAGCCAGGGAAAACCGGGGCGTGATCACCGGTATCGCGGGAAGAAAAGATTTTACGGTAATCGGCATTTATAAAAACAATATGAACTCGGAAGTGGGCTTTATCAAAAGGGTCCTTTCCATCCTGGAAAATTACAATGTATCCATTGAACATCTTCCCTCCGGCATCGATACGGTTTCCGTTGTTATCGCCACGAAGGCCCTGGAAGGGATTCTGGATGATATCGTAGAAGATATTTACCGCAAGCTGGGAGCCGACACGGTGGATGTGCACCAAAACATGTCCCTGATCGCCACTGTGGGCCATGGCATGACCCGGCGGATGGGCGTGGCGGCAAAGCTGTTCACGGCGCTGGCCTCAAACGGTGTGAATATCCGGATGATCGATCAGGGCTCCAGCGAAATGAATATCATCGTAGGAGTGGAAAACGAAGATTTTGAAACGGCCATCAAGGCGATTTACGAAGCCTTTGTGGAAAAGCCCCAGGAGTAAAAGCGAGGGAATTTGTTATGAAGAACGTGTACAATGACTACAAAATCGAAAACGATACGGTAGAATCCGCGGAGCATGCCGATCCCATGCCCCAGTTTCAAAAGGAAGAAAAACCAAAGGTGGTCAGCTATGACGAAAAGGGCTACGTAAGAGAAGATAAAACCTTCAAGCGCCTGAAATTTATCGGATTGTTTTTATTTGTGGCTTTGGTGCAATTCTACGTGGCGCATGCCTGCGCTTCCCAGATGGGTATGATTCAATAGAATATGAAACGGAGTGCCCCGGCGAAACCGTCAAGGAGGCACTTCTGTTGTATTGGGAGAGAACATATGAGTTTTTTAGAGAAAATTTTCGGTGATCTTAACGAGAAGGAAGTCAAAAAACTGGATAAGATCGCAAATCAGGTAGAGGCCTATGACCAGGCTATGCAGGCTCTGTCTGATCAGCAGCTCAGAGACAAGACCCAAAGCTTTAAGGAGCGTTTGAAAGAGGGAGAGACCCTGGATGATATTCTTCCCGAAGCTTTTGCGGTATGCCGGGAGGGCGCCTGGAGAGCCCTCGGCATGAAGCATTTCCACGTGCAGATCATCGGCGGGATCGCCCTGCATCAGGGCAGGATCGCAGAAATGAAAACCGGTGAAGGAAAAACCCTGGTTGCGACCCTGCCGGCTTATCTGAACGCCCTGGAAGGAAAGGGCGTTCATGTGGTGACGGTCAACGATTATCTGGCCCGGCGCGACATGGAATGGATGGGAAAGCTCTATACTTTTCTGGGACTTTCCGT
>CALWZU010000012.1 GCA_944386095.1 uncultured Clostridia bacterium
TGCTGCAGCACAGGTTCTGTTTCGTCAATCTGAACACTGAAGGGAAACCCCAGGTCGATCACCTTGGTCTCGTTTTCAAAAATCTCGATCTGATCCGGCAAAACCGCCGTATGAACGCTCAGGAAAATCAAGGCGGCAATAACAGGCACAATCAGCATCCATATCCACCTGGCTTTTGACGTATGCTTATCCATCTTTTTATCCTCCTTACCCTTTTCAGCTTTCAAAATCCTGCAAAAGCGCCTCTACCTGTTTCAGATCTGCAAGCCGGATTCCCCGGTCAAACAGGGCCTGATCGGTTTCGCTTAAAAAGGCATAGGGGATCTGGGTACGATAGACAAGCTGTCTTGCGCCTTGAGGATCCACCTTATAAACGACGATGATTTCCCCTATGGCTATCGCCTCATAGTAGTCCTGAAGCGCCGCTTCCCGGTTTTCCTTTTCGGTTCCTTTTACAGACCCGGCCGGTATCTCCGGCTCTTCTGAGGCAGCCCCATCCTCTGGAAAAGCCCCCTCCCTTTCTTCCTCCTTCTGCCCCGGGGCGGAGGCCGCACTCATAGGCTGCAAAATATCGTTTTTGTTTTCTTCCCCGGATTCGCCGGGAAAAAAGCATCCGGAAAACAATAGCGAAAAGATCAACATCATCCCCATCATCATAAAAACGCCTCTGACTGTGTCCTTCATGGTCGCTCCTCCCTTTTCCCAGGCTCTTTGTTGTCCAGCCTTTTTATGTAACGGTTCGGAATCCTGATGTTTCGGGATTTTTTCCATCCTTTTTTCTAGCCTGTCCTCTTTTTTCTGTATTTATTCCTTTTTTTACTCCCCTTTTTTAAAATCAAGTCAATACGTACTGACCAGCTCCCGGATCTGTTCAAATTTTTTTTCGCCGATTCCCCCCACCTCCATCAGCTGCTGAATATTTTGAAAAAAACCATTTTCCTGCCGGTAACGTATAATGGCTCCGGCAAGGCTTTCGCCGATCCCCGGCAAGCTCATCAGTTCTTCCCGGGAAGCGCTGTTGATGTTGATTTTATCTCCCTGAGAAGAAGAGGCGCCGCCCTGTTTTCCCTCTGCTTCCCCATACAGGAGCCCCTCCTGTTCCCCCTCCTTCCAGGGCACGTAAATGATCATCCCGTCGGCAATATATTCGGCCTGATTGATGTATTTGGTATCCGCATTTTCCAAAACCCCCCCTGCCTTTTCCAGGGCTTCATACACCCGGCTGCCCTCCGGCAGAAAAACGATTCCCGGCGTCAGTACCGCTCCCTGAACATCCAGAACAAATAAGGGGGCCTCCTCCTCCAAAGTCACCTCTTCCCCACCCTGTTCTTCCTTTGCCGAAACCCTTTGAGAATCGTTTTCAAATACCACTGCCCCCTCCCCGTTTTCCTTAAACTCCTTGACCAGAATCAATCCGGCAAAAAGAAGGCCCATCATCAAGGTGACGATGATCTTTTCTTTGTTTCCGATTTCCGTTTTCCGTTCCCCCTTTTTGAAATGTAATATATTTACATTTTTTCTAATAATACCATGCCGTCTCTCTTATGGTCAACTATTTATTCTCATATTTTCTAAATATTTACAATCCAGGTCCCAAAAAAAGATATTCCCCAGGCCGGCGGCCGGGCCGGGAAATACCTTCCTTTTCCTATAAGGTGCCCTTCTTCAGGAAAGCCGCCACAAAGCGAGAAGCTTTCCATCAGAAAGAGTGGTATACAGCTCCTTTCGGCAAATTCGGGCCTCCCCGGGCCATTTTCCCTCCTGTGCAAAACTGGACAGTCCCTCCAAAAGCAGCTGCGGGCTGAGATTTTTCCGGCTCCCGGTGCAAATCAGCGCTTCCAGGCACTGCCCCTGCTCTTTTACCGAAAGCTTTTCTGTCAAAGGCTTTATATCCACCATCTGAATCGTAGCGGATTTCTTCTGGAGCCGCTGCACCATAACCCTTTCCGCCTTTTGGAAGGCGGCCGCCGCCCGGCATACCTGCTCCCACTGAGAAGGAAGGGCCATAGGAAAACGGATCTCATAGGCGGCATAATCCACAAGGGCGCCAAGGGCCTTTTTGGTACGCTCCAAAACCCGGCAGCTTTCAATGCCGATCCCCTTTGGCAAGGCCTGCTGAAGGGATTGCTGAAGCAAAAAAGGCTCTATGTCCTTTGCGGTTTCTATCTCCAGATACTCGCCCTTGCTGGTATAGCCAAGAGACAGAGGCTGGGCGATACTCATTTTAGGATGGGGCGAATAGCCCTGAGAATACATCAAAGGGATTTTGGCCCGCTTTAAGGCTCTCTGAAACAGCCTCATCATATCAAGATGGGAAATGTACTGCATCATTGCGTCTTTCGACCATTTAACGGCATATCTCATTTTGCGCCTCTCCTTCCCTTTCCCAGGCAGCGCAGGAAAACCTTTTATTCACCCCGCAGCCCTGGCAGCCTTCTCTGCAATCCTTTGTGATTTCTCCGCCAAGGGCCTTGTCTCTTTCCCTGGTTAAAAAGCTTTCTTCCACGCCGCAATCGATAAAGCTCCAGGGCAAAAGCTCTTCGTCCTGCCGGTTCCGGCAGGCGTAAAAATCCGGATCCACGCCGGTATTTTCAAAGGCCTGCATCCAAAGGTCATAACGGAAATGCTCTCCCCAGCCGTCGAATTTACATCCAAGGCGCACCGCTTCCAGAAGTACGGCGCAAAGCCTTCGGTCTCCTCTTGCGAAAACAGCCTCCAGATAGCTGGTTTTACTGTCATGATAATGGAAACGCACCTGTTTGAAAGACTTTAGCTGATCCTTGATATAATGATGCTTTTCCGTAAATTCCTCCTGGGTATTCTGGGCGATCCACTGAAAGGGCGTATGCGGCTTGGGAACAAAGTTCGACGCGCTCAGACTCACCTGGAGCCTTCCCGCCTTTCCGCCGTTTACCTGCCGGTACAGCTCCACCATCCTTTTGCCGATCTCCGCAATGCCTTCAAGATCCTCCCGGGTCTCTCCGGGAAGGCCCACCATGAAATACAGCTTGATACTGTTCCAGCCCAAGGAAAAGGCCTGAAGGGCGGCGGACTCGATCTCCTCCTGGGAAATATCCTTATTGATAATGTTTCTCAGTCTCTGCGTACCCGCTTCCGGCGCGAAGGTCAGCCCCGATTTTTTATATCCCTGGATCTCCTCCATTACCCGGAAGGAAAAAGAATCTAGGCGAAGGGATGGCAGGGACATGGAAACATCCGCTTTTTTGCAGTAATCCATCAGCTCTTCCACCAGTGGCTGAATCTGGGAATAGTCCCCTGTGGAAAGGGACAAAATGGAAAGCTCCTCATAGCCGGTGGCTTCCAGCTGGGCCTCTGCCAAAGCCTTGATGGTTTCCTTTGACCTTTCCCGCACCGGCCGGTAAATCATGCCCGCCTGGCAAAACCGGCATCCCCGGCTGCAGCCCCTGAAGATTTCCACCATCGCCCGGTCATGAACAGTCGCGATAAAGGGAACCAGGGGTTTTTGGGGAAAGGGCGCCCTGTCAAGATCCTCCACGATCCGCTTGACGATTTTAAGGGGCGCTTCCTCCCACAGCCTGACCCGCTTTGCGATCCGTCCATCCGGAAAATATTCCACCTGATAAAAGGAAGGCACATATACCCCCTCGATCCGGCTGATGTTTCTTAAAAATTCCTCCCGGCTGCCCCCTTCTTTCTTCCAGCTTCTCAGGCAGTCCATGATTTCCGGCAAAGCCTCCTCGCTTTCTCCAATGAAAAACAGATCCGCTATGTCCGCCAGGGGCTCCGGATTATAGGTGCAGGGCCCTCCGATGATCACAAAGGGATCCTCCTTGCTCCTGTGGCAAGACAGCACGGGGATTCTGCCCAGCTCCAGCATATTCACCATGTTGGTTGCGGACATCTCATACTGAAAGGTAAAGCCCAGCATGTCCATACAATAAAGAGGGGTTTTGCTCTCCAGGGTAAACAGCGGGATTTCTTCCTCTCTCATAATGGCTTCAAAATCAAGCCCCGGCGCGAAAACCCTTTCGCAGTAAACATCCGGTATATCGTTTAAAACCTTGTAAATGATCTGCAGGCCCAGATTGGACATGCCGATCTCATACAGATCCGGAAAAGCAAAGGCAAAGCGCAGCAGTTCCTGCCCGGGGTCCTTTTCAGCCTGATACAATTCCCCTCCGGTATATCTCGCCGGCTTTTCCGCTCTTCTTAAATGTACCTCCAGCTTGCGAAGGACCTCCTCCGCCGCCAGTATTTTCTGATGATTATCCATACCATTCTCCATATTCGCCCTTTCCCCGCGCCCTTTGCACATCCAGATAAAGCCTGCGTTTTTCTTCCCTGCGGCAGGATGCGAAAAGACTCAGTCCAAGAGCGCTGACAAGACCGTTCAATACGTTATATTGTACCAAGTATAGGCCCAAAAGAAAATTGCAAATTGAAAAAATTTTCCCAAGGAAAACCGTTGCCTCCGATCCCTTTTTCTCTCCCAGGTAATAAGACAGATATACCCCCACAACCTTCCCCCCGTCAAGAGGAAAAAAGGGCAGAAGGTTAAAAAATGCAAGTAACAGATTCACCAAAAGCACCTCTTGACAGGGAGAAAAGTCCATGGAAGAAGAGGAAAAGAATCGCCAAAGTCCTTGAAACAAAACACCCTCCCCTGGAAATCCCGTCTCTGAATCAAACATATCCTGGAACAGAAAGCACAAAAATGCGGCTGTCAGATTCAGGCAGGGCCCGGCCAAAAATATCAGGATCTGATGCTCCGGCCATATGCGGGCCTGCTTCAGCTGCAAAACCTCCCCAAACATATTCACCCTTATACAGGCCGGCGTATATCCCAGCGCCCTGGCTGCAAACAGATGAGCGCCCTCATGAAGCAGGGAAAAGAAAAAAGCGGTCAAAAACAAAAACAGGTCTCCCCACACAAAAAACAGCCCCAAAGGGATCAAAAGAGACAGATCGATCATAAAGGGCGTTTTTTTCCCGACCACCAGCTGTTTCATAGAGACTGGGCTTCCTTCAGATATTTTGCGGGATCCTGAATTTCCCCCTGTTCATAGATGGAAAAGGAAAGACAGTAAAATCCATTTGTCTCCTTTTGGGTCACAGAAGCCAAAAGCGTCCCCTTTCCCACCCGCTGCTTTTCCCTGACATAAACCCGGCCCCTTCCCTGATAGACGGTTTCTGTCTGGTTTTCGTGAGCAAGTCGCAAAACAAAGGTTTCTTCCTGCTCATTGACCTTGACCTGGGAAACCACCCCTGCGTTTGCCGCGTAAACCTGAAGCTCCTCAAGCCCGGTAAACACCATCGGCTTTGCCCCCTCCGGGTCAGAGCCCTGTTCATAGGGCCGGGAAGAGGCCTTTGCCACAGCCTGGTCAGTAGGAAGCATATAGGCTTTATCGTCATTTTGAAGCCGCAGCCTGGCGTAAATCTGCGCCGGCTTTTCCAGGGCGGTCTGTCCAAGCTCCATGGTCTGTGCCAGGATTTGCTCTATTTTATAATCCTCCGTCAGCTTTTGATGAAATGCTTTTGCCGTCTTTCCGCCCAGGGGAAGCTCCTCTTCCTGCCCCATCCATAAAAAACAGAAAAGAGCAGCGCAGATCAGAATCTGCGCCGCCAGCTTTTTTCCCCTTTTATATCCGCCCTTTTTCATTTGCCCATCCCTGCCTTTCTTACCAGAAGGTATGCAAAAGACAAAGGGTTCAGACATGATTTTTCGATTTTATTGTTTTTTGATCCATTTCCTCTCTTTTTCCGGCCCTGCTTACAGTTCCTTTTTGCGATATATTTTTACGCTAAGGCGCAGGGAGCCGTAATTGATAAGCGCCGCCAGGAATATAAAGGCGCAGATCGTCCCTATGAAAAAGCTTTTCGAAACAGAAAAGGGCCGGTAGACAGTAAAAAATAAGACCGCAGCCGAAACCGCGAAGGCCGGCACCAAAAGCAGCACCACATAGATCACCCGGCTCATTTCCACCCCAAATCGAAACAGCATCGGAAGCAAAACGGATAAATACAAAAGGGTTGTGGCCACAAGAATCAGCCCTACAAAAAGGCTTTCCGCCAGATCCGAACCAATCAGAAGCTGGGCCGTTACAGTTAAAAGGAAAGCGATAAGGATCAATATCCAGCCCAGAAGATATTTGCAGGCCACCAGCTCCTCCCGCCGAATCGGCATGGTCAGCGCCAGCCGGTCCCAGCCGGCCCTTTCATCATACGCATAAGCGGAGGTGGGAAGTATGGCGCTCATGATCCCCAGGATGCCCGTTAAAAATCCCAGATTCCCTCCGTAAATACTGATACCGCCATAAAGCAGAATAAAAACCAGATAGACTTTAAACTGCCCCGAAAGATTCATCATATCCTTATAAAGTAGTCCCTTCACGCTCCATGCCTCCTTACAAGCAGCAGCATCATTTCCTCAAGGGATGCCGGCTCGGTTTTTATATTTTCCGGCGCCCGGTACAGATCCACAAGGACCCTGGCCCCAAACTGATTCTTCCTTGCCCCCGCCACACAGGCCGGATTTTCTTTTTCAAGCCGGTCAAGCTCTTCTAAGGTGCAGGGGAAAATTCCATAGCGCTGCTTTAAAGCATCCTTTTCCTGGCTGAAAATCAACCGCCCCTCATGAAGAAAGGCAATACTGTCGCAGACCTTTTCCAGGTCGCTTAGGATATGGGAAGAAACCAGGATCGAATGATCCTCCTTCTGAATAAATTCCCAGAACAGGTCCAAAAGCTCATCCCTTGCCACCGGATCCAGCCCGCTGGTGGGCTCGTCCATCACCAAAAGCCTGGGCCGGTGAGACAGCGCCGCGCCGATGGCCTGCTTCATTTTCATGCCCTTTGAAAAATCCTTTATGGGCTTTTTCAAAGGCAGGCTAAAGCGTTCCATCATGGAAAAATAGCAGTCGGAATCCCAGCTATGATACACATTTGCCAAAACCCTTTCGATCTGAATCAGATTCAGATTTTCCGGGAAGGCGCTTTCATCCAGTACCACACCGATCTGCTCCTTGTATCTGAAATCCCTGCCTTCATATTCCTCCCGGCTCTTTCCAATCACCCGGATCTCTCCCTGATCGGGACGATTCAATCCTAAAATCAGCTTGATCAGGGTGCTTTTTCCTGCGCCGTTTTCACCGATCAGCCCCATCACGCTTCCCCGGGGAAGGGACAGGGAAATCCGATCCAGCAAAAAGCCCGGATAAGCCTTGCTGACAGATTTCAGCTCCAATGCGTTTTCAAACTCCACCTTTTATTCCTCCTCATACACCAGCCTGAGCATTTCCTCCATATCCTCCAAAGACAGCTGCAAAGGCCTGGATGCCTCTACGGCCCGGCACAGAGCTTCCTCCACTTTGTTCAGCCTTTCTTCCCGGAGCAGCTCCCGGTCGGCTCCCGCCACAAAGCTGCCCTTTCCGGTGATGGTCACGATCCACCCCCCCCGTTCCAGCTCCTCATAGGCTCTCTTTGTTGTAATGACGCTGATTCTCAGCTCCTTTGCAAGAAGCCGCATGGAAGGAAGGGCTTCTCCTTC
Organism: uncultured Clostridia bacterium; assembly: GCA_944386095.1. Taxonomy (GTDB): domain Bacteria; phylum Bacillota; class Clostridia; order Peptostreptococcales; family Anaerovoracaceae; genus CALWZU01. The sequence continues at coordinate 7,528 of CALWZU010000012.1, forward strand.
CTTCAGTTTGCCTGAAAGAATCATGTCCCGGATCTGGCTGTTTATTTGTTCATAAATAGGCTGTTTATTTGTGTTTTGAATAATAATATCCACTGCAGTCATCCCATTTCTACAATATTGTATATATTCATTATATACAATATGATATGTTTGTCAACCCCCATTGACAGGGCCTTGTCAAAAGAATTATAATGCAGCTACGGCAGCATTTCGGCAGAAAGGAGCCTTTTTTATGATTTTCGATCTCAGCAAGCGGGATTTTTCCATGGAAAACCATATCCTGCCCCAAAACGACCAGCTAATCCTTCTTCTGAAAGAGGAGCTTGACCATCTGCAGGCCCTTTATCCCTTTTCTGAAAGCAACTATCGGGATTGCCGCAAAATCCGCTCCACAAAAATCGACATTTACGATCAGTATTATTTTGGTACGCTTCATATTCCCCTTATGGAACCTGAAAAAGACGCCAGCCTGTCCCTGGGATTTTTCCTGACCCGGCACAGCTTTATCCTGATCTGCGAAAACCAGCAGGATCAGGAGCATTTCCGGCTTTTACTACACAAAAGACAGGCCCTTGCTTCCGACCTGTCTAAATGCCTTCTGTATTTTCTTGAGGATTTGCTTGAGGAAAACGCCGGCTATCTGGAAAAGGCAGAAGACAGCATCATCCACATGGAAGAGGAGGTTCTGTCAGGCAGGCTTTCCGGCTTCAACAAGCGCATGACCCCTCTTCGCAAGCACCTTTTATATCTGCACAATTATTACGAACAGCTGGGAGATCTGTGCGATCTGCTCCAGGAAAACCAGCTGGGATTTATAGGCAAGGACGCCCTTCTTTTGTTTCATCATCTTTCCCGTCACTGTGACAGGCTCAGCGGCAGCACCCAGGTCCTGCAGGCCTATTCCATGCAGGTAAGGGAAATCTATCAGGCCCAGGTGGATCTGCAGCAAAACAAGATCATGAAAAGCCTGACCATCGTTACCACGATTTTTTTGCCTCTGACGCTGATCGCCGGCTGGTATGGAATGAATTTCGCCCATATGCCGGAGCTTTCCTGGAAATACGGTTATCCCCTGGTCATCATTTTAAGCGTTTTGATCGTTGTATTATGTGTTCTGCTTATGAAAAAAAAGAGATTCTGGAACTGATTTTACAGCTCCAGCCTTTTCACCGCCTCCTGCAGCTCTTTTCGAATGAGGATGTGCTGGGGGCAGACTTCTTCACAACGGCCGCATTTCACGCATTCCATGGCCCGGCTATACCCATGGCCCTTTACCAGCCAGTCCTCCTGATGCCTGGCGGCAGCCAGGTCTGTGTATAAGCTCAGATAGTTTGCGGCGGTAAGCGTCCCGGGAATTCCGATATTCACGGGGCAGACCTTCTCGCAGTAATGACAGCTTGTGCATGGAATCAGGGGCATCCTTGCCAGTTCCTCCTGTGCCCGGCTGATGACCTGCTTTTCCTCCTTTGACATACCCCTAAAATCCTTCATATAGGAAAGATTATCCTTCATCTGTTCCAGGCTGCTCATGCCGGAGAGCACGGTAATGATCCCCTCCAGCCCGGCAGCGAAGCGAATCGCCCAGGAAGAGACGGACATTTCCGGCTCCGCTTCCTTCAGGCAGCGCTGCACCCCCTGAGGAGGATTGGCCAGCATCCCGCCCTTGACCGGCTCCATGACGATGACCGGTTTATGATATTTCCTTGCCACCTCATAGCAGCGGCGGGACTGGACAGCGGGATTTTCCCAGTCGGCATAGTTGATCTGAAGCTGGACAAATTCCATTTCAGGGTGGGCCTTCAGGATTTCCTCCAGCTCCTTTGGCGTGGAATGAAAGGAAAAGCCAATATGACGGACCAGGCCCCGGGCCTTTTTTTCCTTCACAAAATCCCATATTTCAAATCGGTCAAAGGCCTCCGTGCGCCCTTCTCCTAAATTATGCAAAAGATAAAAATCAAAATATCCTGCGCCGGTTTTTTCAAGAGAGGTTTCAAACTGAGAAACCGCCTCCTCTCGGCTTTGACAATCGATCCAGGGAGCGATTTTTGTGGCAAGCTGATAGCTTTGCCTGGGATAACGCTCCACCAAAGCTTTTCGAATCGCCTCTTCGCTTCCCTTGTAAGCCCATGCCGTATCAAAATAGGTAAAGCCCGCCTTCAAAAAAAGGTCTACCATTTCCTTTACCTGCTTTATGTCTATCTCCCCTTTTTCATCCCTGGGAAGACGCATCAGTCCGAAACCCAGCTTTTTGATCTCTTTTCCAAGCCAGTTTTCTCTTTCTCCTAAAAAAGCGCCTTGCTTATTTTCCATGTTTTCTCCCTTTTTGTTTTTCTTTATATCCATTCCTTTTCAGGCAGCTTTCCCGCCCCCTTTGACCTCTTGTGAAAGAAGAGCCCTCCCGGACGATTTCTCAAGGGCCCCTTTGTTTCAGGGAAAAGGAATTTTTATGGCTGTACAAAAGACGAGTGTTCTTACAGCCCTTCAACTGCCGTAAGAACACTCGTCATGGTGCGGTCGATGGGACTTGAACCCATACGTCTGTTGACACACGCCCCTCAAACGTGCCTGTCTGCCGATTCCAGCACGACCGCTTATCTGATTTGGTCCGGGGCGCTCCCGCCAGCCGGACACTTACATATTATAACCTCAATACCAAAGCTTTGGCAAGTGTTTTTTATGATTTTCTAAAGGAATTTGAAAAGAGAAAATCCCCCTGGGCCGCTGCCCTCCTATAAGCCCTCCAAAAGCCGGTCTACCTGCCTTTTGGTTTGCTCTACACTCCCGCCGTTGTCGATAAAAACCGCCTTTTGGTCAAGACGCTCCTCTCTTGTCATCTGCGCCCTCATCCGGTTTTCCACCTGCCGGCGCTCCAGTCCGTCCCGCTGCATCACCCGGCGGAGCCTGACCTCATCGGGGGCATCCACGATCCATACCTGATCCGTCCACTGCTGAAGACCCGCTTCCAAAAGCATGGCGGCATCGATCACCTGAATCCCCCTTTTGCACTGATCAAGACGCCTTCTTATCTCTTCCCGGATCCGCCTGCCCGTAATCTCATTTAGCTTTGACAAGGCAGCCGGGTCTGCAAAAACCACACTGCCCAGCCTTTTTCGGTCCAAGGTCCCATCCGCAAAAAGCATTTCCCTTCCAAACTCCTGGCAAATCTCATTTAAAGCCGGCATTCCGGGCATGACGATCTCTCTGGCGATCAAATCCCCGTCGATGATATCGCATCCTTTTTCCTTCAAATACGCCGATACGGTGGATTTTCCGCTTCCGATCCCGCCGGTCAGACCGATGACGGTCTTTTGACCTCTCCTTTGTTCGTTTTCCTTTCCGGACTCCATCTCCATACTCCCATCCCTTTATTTTGCCTCATACCAGGTGCTTCCGCTTTCCATGCCTACCTCCAGGGGAATCGCCAGCTGCGCCGCCGCCATCATGTTTTCCTTCAGAAGCTCCCTGACCTGCGCCTCTTCTTCTATGGGGCCATCGATAATCAGCTCGTCGTGGACCTGCAGCACCAGCCTGGAGCGCAGCCCCCTGTCCCGCAGCTGTTCAAAAACCCTGATCATCGCGATCTTAATAATATCCGCTGCGCTGCCCTGAATGGGGGAATTCATGGCAAGCCGCTCCCCAAACTGCCTGGTCATATAATTGGAAGCCTTGATTTCGGGAATGTATCTTCTTCTTTGAAAAATCGTGGTAACATAACCGCGTTCTTTGCAAAAGGCCACGACTCCGTCCATATACGTCTTAACGCCGGTATACTTTTTGAAATATTCCTCGATGTAGCGCTGGGCCTCCTGTCTGGAAATCCCCAGGTTTTCCGAAAGCCCAAAGCCGCTCATGCCGTAGATCACCCCAAAATTCACCGCTTTGGCGCTGCTTCTCTGAAGGGGGGTCACCTGATCCTCAGGCACTTCAAAAACCCTTGCCGCCGTGGCCTTGTGAATATCCTGCCCCTGGCGGAAGGCCTCCAAAAGCCCCTCATCCCCCGACAGATGCGCCAGGACCCGCAGCTCGATCTGAGAATAATCCGCATCCACCAGCACATGATCCTTCCCGTCTGCGGTAAAAGCCTTTCGAAGCAGCCTGCCCTCCTCATGCCTTATGGGAATGTTCTGCAAATTAGGCTCTGTACAGCTGATTCTTCCTGTGGCGGCGCCGGTCTGCTGGAAATGCGCGCGGATTTTTCCATCCGCCGGGCTGATCAAGGGCAAAAGCCCTTCGATATAGGTCCCGTTGAGCTTTGTCAGACTGCGGTATTCCAGGATCAGCGGAATGATCGGATGTTTTTCCTTAAGCTTTTCCAGCACGTCGGCGCTGGTAGAATAACCGGTTTTCGTTTTTTTGCCTCCCTTGAGCCCCAGCTTTTCAAATAAAATCGTTCCAAGCTGTTTAGGAGAATTGATATTAAAGCTCTCTTTGGCAAGATCAAAAATTGCCTGGGATATATCCTCGATCCTTTCCCTCATTTCCTTTCCCGCTTTCAAAAGAGCCTCTTTATCAACCTTAAAGCCCTGGTATTCCATATCGGCGAAGATCTCCACAAGAGGCAGCTCGATTTTCCGGTAAACCTCCTCCACCTCTTCCGCCTTCAGCCGCTCTTCCAGAATCGGCTCCAGTTCCCTTACCGTCTGGCACCGGAGCAACCCGTATTCTCCAAGGCTCTGATCCAGCCCCGAAAAGAAATCCATTTGCCCGTGATCCTTGTAAAACGCCTTTTCCTCCTGAATTTCCCGGTTCAGATAAGCGGAGGCAAGAGAGGACAGGGAGTAATCGCTTCTGCCCGGTTCCGCCACATACTGGGCGATCCCGCTGTCAAAGGCCGTAAAAAAGCCTTCCGCTCCAAGCTGGCGAAGCATGAAATAACTGTCTTTCAGGAAATGCCCTTTACAGGAGACCCTGTTTTCACAGATGATTTTCGCCGCCTCGAGGGTATGCGCCGGTCCCGAAAGAAAATAGCCCTGCTCGTCAAAAAGAAGGCTCATTCCGTAAACCTGGCTTTTTTCCACATGGTTTACATCGCCAAACACCTTCAGATAAACCGTCCCCGCCTTTCCCAGGGCCTGTTTCAGATTTTGAGGAAATTCGTCATGGGTGTTGATAATAAAAAGAGCGTCGTGGGGGGGCTCATTTTTCGCCCCATCATTTTTTTCGCAAACAGATAAAGTCCCTCCATAGCTGTCTTTGTCTTTTTTCATCCTGGCAAGCAGGCTGAAAAGCTCCAGCCTCTGAAACTGAGCGGTCAAAGCTTCCCAGTCCGGCTGGGTGCATCTGCAAAGGGAAAAATCAATATCTACAGGCACCTGGGTATTGATCCTGGCAAGGCGCTTGCTCATAAGGGCAAGCTGGGCGTTTTCCTCCACCTTTTGCCTGAGCTTTTCGCTTTTTATCTGATCCGTGTGCTCTAAAAGCGCTTCTACGCTGCCAAATTGATGGATCAGGCTCATCCCCGTTTTTTCCCCCACGCCGGGAATTCCGGGAATATTGTCGGATGCGTCCCCCATCAGTCCCTTAAGATCCACAAACTGCTGGGGCGTCATTTGATAACGGGCCTGCATGGCCTCAAGGTCATACATCTCAAATTCAGAAATTCCTTTTTTGGTGATCATCACCCTTGTGCTTTCGCTTACAAGCTGCAGCGCGTCCTTATCCCCGGTAACGATCATGCAGGAAAGGCCCCTCTCCTGCCCAAGCCTTACAGCCGTACCGATCAGATCATCCGCTTCAAAGCCGTCCAATTCCACGCTTGGGATCTTTAAATAAGAAAGGCTTTCCTTGATCAGGGGAAACTGGGAAAGCAGCTCCGCCGGCGTTTTCTTTCTTCCCGCCTTATACTGCTCATAATCCAGATGGCGGAAGGTAGGCGCTTTACGGTCAAAGGCAACGATCATATACGCCGGTTTGTATTCTTCCCGTAATTTATGCAACATGCTAAGAAAGCCGTACACCCCGTTGGTGTACAGCCCTTCTTTTGTCATAAGCGGCGGAAGCGCGTAATACGCCCTGTTGATCAGGCTGTTTCCGTCGATTGCAATCATCATTTCCTGCTTCATTTGCTTCTCCCGTTCCGCTGACGGGGCTTCGGCTCAGCTTGCGCCATAAGCCTGAATATATTCCCCGGCCAGCTTTTCAGCATCCTGCTGAGAAATCTCACTTTCACTGTGGGCAATGATCCACCGGATCAGGCCTTCTTTATCATTATCAGCGATGAAAGAAACAAAATCAAGTGCATCGTTATACGTTTTTGCCCCTGCCTGATAGGCGGCCCGGATGACAGGAGAACTGCCGGAGGATCCCTCTGCCCCGGTCCCGGCATCCCCGGTTTCAGCCTTTGCAGCCCCGGTGCTTTCCGCCGTTTCCATATCAGAGACGCCTCCGGCGGAAACGGTACCGCTTTGGGCTCTTTGCCCCGCAGCCGCCTCATCATTTCCTTCCGGGGCAGCAGAAGCCTCCGAAACGCCATTCTCAGCCGTTACGCCCTTTTCGGCAGGGGCCGGCGATGAAGCAGCGCCATCCATCAGGGCCTGATCCGTCCCGCCGGATCCCCCTGCCCCGAAGGAGGGATTCTGTGAAGAGGGATTTTCCCGGTTTTCCGGCGCCGGCGCTTCCTGCCCGGAGCTTCCGCTTCTTTGTAAAGCCGCCCCATCCCTTCCCTGGTGCAGGTCCCCGTCAGTCCCGCTTTCAGAAGAATCATGGAAAACGCCTGCCTTTTTTCTGTTTGTTCCCGGCTTTGGTCTGAAGGCTGAGAGAGATTTTCATTTGAAACCAGCCCTTCCTCTTCAGCTGCTGATTCCTGCTTGCCGTTTGCAAGCAGCATCTCCGCCTTGGCCGGCAGGTCTTCCCTTAGCCCTTCATCGTTTTTGGATTCATGGAGAAAGGCTGCGGGAACGGATATGAGCAGAACCAAAAAAACCGCCGCCGCAGCAGCATATTTTCGATAAAATGCGGCATTTCTTTTCAAAGGAAGCACTGGCCTGTTTATCTGTTTTTCCTGTAAAAGAGCCTCGTGGAGGCGCTCATCAAAGCCCTCCGGCAAAGGCGCTTTAAAGGTCTGCCCAAGAAGCTCCTTGATTTCCGACAAAGCCAGGTATTCCCGGTTACAGGAGGGACACAGCAGCAAATGCTCCCGGATGCTTTTCATTTCTTCCTGGGGAAGAGCTCCGTCAAGATATTCCGTCAGTTTTTCCCGAACCGTATCACAGGTCAATGCTGTCGCCTCCTTTCATGCTAAAATGGTATTTTCGTGTTTTTCCACGATCCTGCTACTTTTTAGACGATCAAGATTTATTTTTGTTCCCCTTTTTCACCCATAATCTGAAAAAACATTTCCTTGACCGCCTGTCTTGCCCGGCTCAGTCTTGATTTTACCGTTCCTTCGCTGATATCCAGGATTTGGGCGATTTCCCCATAAGAAAATCCCTGCACGTCCCGCAGAACCACCACTTCCCGAAGAGAAGGGGCGATCCTCTCAAGACATGCAAGGATGATTTGTGTTTTTTCCTTCTGAAGCATATGCCGCTCCGGTTCTGCGGATTCATCCCGAAGCATGGAAACAGCGTCAAAAGGATTCTCCTCGCGATCCTCTCCTGAAAAAGAAAGGATCCGGTCTTTTTGACGCTTGTTTTTTTTGATATGGTCCAGGCACGTATTGACCACAACCCGATACACCCAGGTGCTGAATCGGGATGTTTCCTGAAAACGGGACAGGCCGCGGTAAATTTTCAAAAGGCTGTCCTGGAGGGCGTCTTCCGCGTCCTCCTGGTTTTTAAGGTAGGAAAGCGCGATCTGATAGGCTTTTTGTCTCACAGCCTGTATCAAGATTTCAAAACTTTCCACGTCTCCCGCTTTCGCTTTTTCCAGCAGTTCCTTTTCATCCCAGCCCATTGAAATCTTCCTTTAACGCTAACGCCCTACTTGCGAACCTGTTATACAATATCCTTCAGGGAAATACCTCCGGTATACAGAGCCTTGCCGATCACACAGCCATAAAGGCCCATTTCCTTCAATTTTTTTACATCCTCAGCGGTAGAGATGCCGCCGGAGGCGATCAGTCTTGAATGGATCCGCTTTTGCATATTGGCGATTTCCTCGAAGTTGGGGCCCGCCATCATGCCGTCTTTCGAAATGTCCGTGTAAACCACGGTCTGCAGGCCGTAGGATTCCAGCTCCAGCGCCAGATCCGCCGCCGTAACGTCTGTCAGCTCCGTCCATCCCTTAACTGCGATATATCCGTTTTTTGCATCAAGGGAAACGGCGATTTTTTCACCGAAGGTTTGGATCGCTTCCTTCAGAAAGCCTTTATTGGATAAGGCGCTGGTTCCCAGGATCACTCTGGTAACGCCTGCCTCGATCATTTCCTGGGCGTATTTCATATCCCTGACCCCTCCGCCAAACTGAATGGGAACGTTGACAGCCGAAATCATATCCATGATCAGCTTTTTATTGACCGCCTCGCCCATCAGCGCACCGTCAAGATCAATAATATGCAGCCCCTTGGCGCCCTGGGAACACCATCTTTCCGCCACGGCTACCGGATCATCGCCGTAGGTTTCCAGCTTCGCAAAGTCCCCCTGAACCAATCTGACGCATTTACCGTTTTTAATATCAATAGCAGGGAAAATATTCACGTTTTCATCTCCTCACAGGGGATAGGCAATGGGGCGTGACGCTGCGCCTTTCCTCTCCCACTCTCTTAAATTAATTCAATTTTATTATATCTCCTTCCCCTTTCAAAAATCAACCGTTTTTTCCCTTCCCCTTGCCTTGTCCGGCATCTTATTTTATACTGTAAGCGCGGTTATCCGGCCGCCTTGTCAGTCAAGTACAAATCGGGCCGGGCAAAGGGCCGCAGAAAGGAAAGCCTCATGATCGATTATCATATCCACACCAGCCTGTCAGACGACAGCCAGACACCCTTTGAGCAAATGCTGGATGGCGCTTGCAGACTTGGTCTTACAGAAGTTGCCATCACCGATCACGACGATCCCCTCTACCCTGATAAGGAATTCCCCTTTCCCCTTGACCGGCCTTGCTATCACCGGATGCTGGAGGATGCCTTTCTTCAATATCGGGAGCGTCTGCTTGTCAAAAGAGGCCTTGAGCTGGGCCTTCAGCAAAAAGCGCTGAAGCAGTGCCGGCAGGTTGCCAATGAATATCCCTATGACTTTATTATCGGCTCTTTTCATACAAGCTGCGGCCTGCTTCTTGATAACGGAGATTTTTATGAGGGCAAAAGCGGCTTTGAGATCCACCGGGCCTTTTATACAGACGTCTATGAATGTCTTTCCCTTTTCAAGGATTACAGCGTGGTAGGGCATTTGAATATAGTAGACAGGTATCTGCATCAGCTTCGGCCCCAGGAAAGGCTGAATCCTCCCCAGGCTCTTGAAATCATCGAAGAAATCCTGAAAATGATCATATATGATGGTAAAGGAATCGAGCTAAACACCTCCTCCTTCCGCTACGGGCTGCCCATTTTGACGCCTTCTGTGGAAATCCTTCAGATGTACCGGCGACTGGGCGGCGAAATCATCACCCTTGGCTCCGACGCTCACAGCCCGGAGTATATCGCCGATCATTTTGACTACGGCCTGGAGGTTCTGGAGCGGCTGGGCTACCGCTATATCAGCACCTTTTCCCTTAGGGAGCCCTCCTTTGTAAAGCTGACCTCTTTATAGGCCATCCCTTGGAGGAGGCTTCCCCCTCCAGGGGATGGCCATTCCTGTCGTTTACCATCGCAAAAAGCAAAAGAAAACCTCTGTAAGGAATGCTCACAGAGGTAAAATCCCAGGATACCGTCAGATTATAATTCACGCCCTATCTTTCGATAGGTGGGTGTCCTGTTTCCGGCCTTCTGGCTTCCGCTCGGAGGCGGCCTGTCATATTCCGGAAAACCCAGACTCCCATATGCGTAGTGTAGGTTGAATTATAAAAATCTTAACGCATATTCCAGGACTTAAAAACAGTATATGTTCTGTTTTTTATATTATACTCCTTTCCTTCAAAAATGGAAGCCTGTTTTTGAAGCAAACCACGGATACAACGGAAGGACAACGCTATGAAAACCATACCGCCCCAGGGCATCAAACTGATCAAAATACTGGAAGAGGCCGGCTATCAGGCCTATTTTGCCGGAGGCTGCGTCAGAGATCTGATCCTTGGAAAACGCCCTGGAGATTGGGACATCTGCACAAGCGCCCCGCCCCGGGAAACCCTGCGGCTTTTTTCCGCCTTCCGCCTTTCCTTAAAAGGGCTGCGCTATGGTACCCTTACGGTTATTTTAGGCGGAAAGCCCTATGAAATCACCACCTTCCGAAAGGAGGAGGGCTATACCGACCACAGGCGGCCCGGCCAGGTAAGCTTTGTGGGCTCTCTTTTCCAGGACCTGGCCCGCAGGGATTTCACCATAAACGCCATGGCCTTTCATCCCGGAGCGGGCGTCATCGATCCCTTCAACGGCCTTTCGGATCTGAAAAAAAAGACGATCCGATGCGTAGGCGATCCTTATGAAAGGTTCTCTGAGGATGCCCTGCGTATCATAAGAGCCCTGCGTTTTTCTTCGGCACTGGGTTTTTCTATTGAGCCCGGCGGGAAAAACGCCCTGATGAAGCAAAAGGAGGCGCTTGCCTTTGTACATCCCCAAAGGCTGGCGCCTGAGCTTATCCGTTTGTGCCTTGGCAAAAACGCCCTTTCGGTACTGAAGGATTACGCCCCGGTTTTTTCTGTGTTCCTGCCGGAAATCGCCCCCAGCATCGGCTTTCCCCAAAATCATCCCCATCATTGCTTTGATGTCTGGACTCATTGCTGCGTGGCCTCCTCCTTCGCCCCAAAAGATCCTGCCATCCGCCTTGCCCTTTTATTTCACGATCTGGGAAAGCCCTTTTGCAGCAGCACCGACGCCCAGGGCATCCAGCATTTTTTCGGCCATCACAAAATCAGCGCCAAGCTGACTGAGGACATCCTTTCCCGGCTGAGCCTGCCCGGTTCTCTTTCCCACCAGATCCTTTCTCTTGTCCGCTATCACGACGCCTGCCTTTTCACCGAAAAGGAAATCCGGCGGGCTTTACGAAGGCTGGGCGAGCCTTTGCTTCGAAAGCTCCTGATCGTTAAGGATTGCGACGCCAGGGCTCAGACCCCTTTTTTCTATCCGCAGAAAAAGGAGTCCCTGGATCAAACACGGGCCATGCTGGAAAGCATCCTCTCTGAAAAGCCCTGCTTTTCCCGGCGGGATCTTGCCGTAAATGGAAATGATCTGATGGCTCTGGGGCTTGCTCCCGGCAAAAGGATGGGAATGATCCTAAGCAGGCTCTTTGAAATGGTCGCCGAAGAGGGCCTTGAAAACGATAAAAAAACCTTGCTTGAGGAAGCCGGAAAAATTCTGGAGGCTTCCAGGTGATCCTCTGCTTTTGTCAAGTTTTTCGGAATATTCCCGCTTTTTGAAATTTCTCCATTTTCCCGCAGGTGAGGTTTATCCCCGGCAAAAAAGAAATCCCGCAGGAGCTTTTCTGATCCTGCGGGCATATTTCCCTATCAGCCGCCTTCAACATATGCGGCGGATACTTTCTCTCTGGTCGTTTTCTTTTATTGTCCCTGTGAAAACATGTCTGCGCTTGTCCTTTTTTCAGAGGAAAATTTGAAGCGTCAAGCCGGCATATCCACCGGATCAATCCTCCAGATCCACATCGCAGTTAGTGTAGACCTTCTGCACGTCGTCGTTTTCCTCCAGCATTTCCACCAGCTTTTTCAGATTTTTCAGGGCGGCTTCATCAGAGGGGGTCGCCGTCATGGAAGGTACCATTTCCACATCCGCCTCTACAAATTCATAGCCGGCCGCCCGAAGGGCTTCCGTTACCGCATCAAAATCACCGGGATCCGTATAGATCTCATAGCTGTCCTCATTTACGATCATGTCCTCCATGCCGGCTTCCATTCCAGCCTCCATCAGGGCGTCTTCGGAAACAGCGTCGGTTTTTTCAATCAGGATAAAGCCTTTTCTGTCGAACATATAGCTGACGCAGCCGGGCACACCCAGGTTTCCGCCGTATTTGTCAAAGATATGCTTTACCGATGAGGTGGTTCTGTTTTTATTGTCGGTGAGGGTTTCAACGATCACCGCCACTCCGGCGGGGCCGTAGCCCTCAAAGCTGCCGCTCTCATAGGTTTCTCCGGCCAGCTCTCCCGTTCCCTTTTTGATGGCCCGGTTGATGTTGTCATTTGGCATGTTGATGCTTTTCGCCTTTTCAATGGCGTGCTTCAAAGATACGTTATATTCCGGATCTCCTCCCGCCTTGGCGGCGACGGTGATGGCTCTGGCGTATTTCGTAAACACCTGAGACCGCTTGGCGTCCTGTTTTTCTTTTCTTCCGGCAATCGTACCGTGTCTTCCCATACTGTATACACTCCTTCGCGGGACAGGCTCCTGTCCGTTTCATTTTTCGTCTCTACCGGCATTCCAAAATATTATACACCATTTTTTTTGATCACGCAATTCCTATTGGATTTTACGTATTTAATTTTTGGATTTTGCATATTTAATTCCTTGCCCCCGTTTCCGGCATACTGTAAAATGGCTCTGAAAAGGGATGGGAGAAAAACGGCTCATAAACCTGCTGCCGAAGGAGAGCCCTCCCGCAAAACACCGGCAGAAGAGCATCCTTGAAGGGGGGCGCTATAATGAAGAATGTCATCATCAGCTCCGACGGCGATAGAATGGTCTATTCCGTTCCGGATATTGTGGCGGATAATCTGGCCGAATACTGCATTGCATTTTGTGACAAATGGCTTAGAACAAGCCCACAGGCAAAAAAATACAGAATCAAAGATTGCCTGTGTTACAATGAAGGGGATTTCATTGAGTACCTCAATACATACATCTTTCCCAGGGAGCAATCGGTTTTCATTGAAAATCTTGGCCCAATGGGAATTGACGAGTCACAAATACCAGAAAGGTATCAAAACTGTCCGACGTTTAATTTCTAAAACCAGCCCCGCATAAACGCGGGCTCTTCGTATGCCAAAAAACCGCAGCCACCCGTAAAGCGGGCGTCTGCGGCTGAAAAGTCTATAGGGAAAAAGACCCCGCGATTAAACGGATATAGCCTGGATATTAATTTCGCATGGAATGAATCGGCGCAGGTATCCTGCCGCCTCTTTCAATAAATGCCCCGCAGCCGAAGGCATTGACGCTCATAATGGGAGCCGATCCCAAAAGGCCTCCGAAATTGACTTCGTCCCCTACTTTTTTTCCAACGGCGGGAATCAGTCTGACAGCGGTGGTTTTATTATTGATAACCCCGATTGCCGCCTCATCGGCGATGATCCCGGAGATGGTCTGGGAAGAGGTGTCACCGGGAATCGCGATCATATCAAGGCCGACGCTGCACACACAGGTCATCGCCTCCAGCTTTTCCAGGGACAGCGCACCTGTTTTGGCCGCCTGGATCATGCCTTCATCCTCGCTGACGGGAATAAACGCCCCGCTGAGCCCCCCTACATGAGAAGATGCCATAACGCCGCCCTTTTTCACCGCATCGTTTAAAAGGGCCAAGGCCGCCGTGGTTCCGGGCGCACCGCAGGCTTCCAGTCCCATTTCTTCCAGGATCCTGGCGATGCTGTCTCCTACCGCCGGCGTCGGGGCAAGGGAAAGATCCACAATACCAAAGGGAACCTTAAGCCTTCTGGAAGCTTCAGAAGCCACCAGCTGCCCCACCCTGGTTACCTGGAAAGCGGTTTTCTTAATGGTTTCCGCCACTACGTCAAAGGGGGCTCCCTTGCATTCCTCAAGAGCCCTTTTTACCACGCCCGGCCCGCTGACCCCTACGTTGATCACACAATCCGGTTCTCCTACGCCGTGAAAGGCTCCGGCCATAAAGGGGTTGTCCTCCACCGCATTGGCAAAAACCACCAGCTTGGCGCAGCCAATGCTGTCCTTTTTTGCAGTCAGCCGGGCCGTTTCGGAAATCACCCTTCCCATCTGCTTCACCGCATCCATATTGATGCCCGTTTTGGTAGAGCCCACATTTACAGAGGAGCACACCGTTTCCGTCTCTGCCAGAGCCTGAGGAATCGAGCGGATCAAAACCTCGTCTCCCTTGGTATAGCCCTTGTGGACCAAAGCGGAAAAGCCGCCGATGAAATTTACCCCTACCTGAGCGGCCGCCCGGTCAAGCGTCCTGGCAAAGGCCACATAATCCTTGTCATCGCTTGCTCCCGCCACGATGGAAACCGGCGTGACGGAAATCCGTTTATGGATGATGGGAATGCCGTATTCCCGTTCGATCAGCCTGCCTGTTTCTACAAGATGCTCCGCCTTTCTGACGATTTTTTCGTAAATTTTTTCCCGGGCTCTTTCACCGTTTCCGTCGGCGCAGTCCGTCAAAGAAATCCCCATGGTAATGGTACGGATATCCAGCTTTTGCTGTTCGATCATGGAGATGGTCTGCAAAATATTTTCATATTTAAACATGTTCCGCCTCCTAAAGCCTGTGCATGGAATCAAAAATCTCCTGATGCTGTATCCGGATCGAAAGATCCATCTGACTGGCCGTTTCATCCAGCTTCTGCTGCAGCTGCTCAAATTTCAGGCTGCTTTCCTTTATATCCACGATCATGACCATAGTAAAGTAATCCTGCAAAATGGTCTGGCTGATATCAAGAACATTCACCTTGTTTTCCGCCAGTACCTTGGTGACATGATAAATGATGCCGATTTTATCACGTCCAAGCACTGTGATAACTGCTTTCATTGGTTCTTTCCTCCTCGAATTTCACCTTGACGACTTCCGCCGCCCCGTGATCCATGCCGGCTTCTCTTTCCTTGATCTGCTGATTTTTAAAAGCGGTCGCCATCATCAGCTTGATACGGTTGAGCTGATTGACCTGGCTGGCCCCCGGATCAAAATCGATGGCCGCGATATTGGCAAAACGATTATACTTACGCAGGGGCTTGATCATTCCCTTGCCTGTCACATGGTTGGGAAGACAGGCAAAGGGCTGCAGGCAGACGATGTTTTCCACACCGCTGTCCATCAGCTCCATCATTTCAGCAGTCAACAGCCAGCCTTCTCCGCACTGGCTTCCCATGCTGAGGATATTCTGGGAACGCTCCGCCAGTTCCTCGATCCTCTCGTAATTGGAAAATCTCTGACTGTCCTTCAGCTCCTTTCGGATCCGATCCCTGATTTTTTCCGCCACATTTCTGGCAAAATCATTGATCAGCTTCGTGGAAAGCTTCCCGGCCAAAAATTCATAATTGAAGCGTTTATTATACATCGTATAAAGGAAAAAGTCAAACATGCCGGGGACTACCGCTTCTCCCCCCTCTTCCTCGATGACTCTGACAATATCATTGTTGGCGCCGGGATGGTATTTTACCAGGATCTCCCCTACAACGCCCACCCGGGGCTTGCGTTTTCCCTCGATCTCCAGATTTTCAAAATCCCGTATCATTTCCTTTATGATTTTGTTAAACTGGCTGAAGCTGCCGTTTGCGGCGTTTTCCATCATCTTCACGTTCCATTTTTCATAAAGGGCGTCAGAAGAGCCTTTTACTTTTTCATAGGGCCTTACCCGGTACAAAAGCTTTGTGATCAGATCCCCGTACAAAATGGAAATAACAGCCTTTACGATCACATTATAGGTGATTTTAAAGCCCGGATTTTTTTCAAGTCCCACATAGTTAACGGAAATGATCGGCACCTGGCTGCATCCGATCTCTTTGAACGCCTTCCGGAGCATACCGATATAGTTGCTGGCCCGGCATCCGCCTCCTGTCTGGGACATAACCACGGAAGTGTTGTCAAGATCATATTCGCCCGACTGAAGGGCGTTGATGATCTGTCCCAGGGAAACGATCGTGGGATAGCAGGCGTCATTGTTGATATACTTAAGCCCCGCTTC
>CALWZU010000013.1 GCA_944386095.1 uncultured Clostridia bacterium
GCTGTCCAGCCCCACCGCGATAGGATCCGGCAGGTCTACCTGATTAAGCTCTTCAGGCTTTTGATGATGCCGGCGGACGATTTTTCCGGGAATTCCCACAACCGTACAGCCCGGCGGGATCTCATGCAATACCACGGAGCCTGCGCCAATCTTGCAATTATCTCCCACTTTGAAGGGGCCCAGCACCTTTGAACCGGTGGCGATGACCACATTATTGCCGATGGTGGGATGACGCTTTCCTACGTCTTTTCCCGTACCCCCCAGCGTCACCCCCTGATAAATGGTCACATCGTCTCCGATTTCCGTGGTTTCGCCGATCACCACCGCCATGCCATGGTCGATAAAGCACCGTCTGCCGATCTGGGCCCCGGGATGGATCTCGATCCCGGTAATATGCCTTGTCAGCTGGGAGGAAAGTCTTGCCAGCAGCTTCAGATTGTGCCGGTAAAGAAAATGCTCCCATTTATGGAGGATCAACGCGTAAACCCCTGGATAACAGAGAAAGACCTCCAGATAAGTTCTGGCGGCCGGATCTCTTGCTAAAACAGCATCCAGGTCTTCTTTTACTTCCCTGAAAAAGCCCATATTGCTTGTTTTCACTCCTGCATTCTTTACAAAACGATTTTTTGTGTATCTTTCGGGACGGTTTACGAAAGGCCGCCGGCCTTTGGGCCCTGGCTGTTAAAAACGCACCGGCTCCTCTTCCGTTTTCTGTTCCTCCCTTATCGCCGGCTGGGTCGTCTGGCTCTGGTCTTCCTGGCCGGCCTGTTCTGTCTGCTCCTGGGAATCAGAGGATCCTTCGCCGGACTGGCCCGTTTCTTCTGCCGGTTCCTGTTCTGCCGGTTCCTGGTTTTGCTCCCAGAGGGACTCCTCCTGGGCATCCGGTGTCTGAATACCCGATTCTGTAGTCTGGATGCCTGATTCCGTAGTTTGAATGCCCGATTCCGTAGTCTGGATAGCGGACTGGGTGGTTTGGAGAGCGCCCTGGGTGGTTCCCTCTGCCGCCGTCTCCTCCTGGGAAGCCTGTTCATCAGAAGGCTCCTGCGCCGGCTTTGTTTCGGGGATGGTCAGGATGTCTTCATCGATAGGCGCCATGTCCTCCTCATCCTCTTTCCCCAGGCCGTTGATCAGATCGTCCAGGGAAATGGGATCTCCCTGGGTGTCAAAGTATGTACCGCCGTAGGCCGTCAGGTAGGGCAGCGGATCGATGGCCTGGCCATTGATCCGGATTTCAAAATGCAGATGGTTGCCCGTGGAACGGCCCGTGGTCCCTACCAAAGCAATGGGCTCGCCCTGTTCCACCGTATCTCCCGCCTCCACCAGCAGTCTGCTGCAGTGAGCATATCGGGTTTCCACACCATTGCCATGGGAAATTTTCACCATGTAGCCATATCCGCCGAAATTATACTGGGAATAGGTGACGACCCCTTCTTCCGCCGCGTAAATAGGCGTTCCCGCCGGAGCGGCGATGTCAACGCCGTTGTGCTGGCGGTTCCAGCGGATGCCAAACCGGGAGCTGAGGGTTCCCTTCACCGGATTCATCAGCGAAGTAATCACCGGATAGTCTTTGGTTCCCGTCAGGACCAGCTGGTTCCGGGGCTCTTCGATCACCGCTTCGGTTTCCACATGCCGGGACACCTCCACGCCGTTTTCAAACCGGACCTCCGTTACCGTGATCACAGTCCCTTCCCTGCCTTCCTCGACGACCTTTTCCTGTCCCACATAAAGATCGTCAGATTCCTGGTATTCTACCTCATAGGGAACGGTGTCCGTCTGAGACAAAAATCCTTCCGTCACTACCGTCAGATAGGCGTTTCGCAGCAGCTTTTCCGCATACTGCAGATCCGTGGTCATTTCCACATTGTCGTGTACCAGCTCTACGGCTACCGCTTCCTTGAATTCCGATTCCGGATAGCTGACCGAATCGATTTCATAGGAATCCAGCACCCGCTCCAGTACGGCTTCCGCTTCTTCCCGGGTTTCAAAAGCGATCACTTCCTGTCCGTCCACCATGATAACGTAAACGGGCTTGTACGTCATACCGATCCCGATGACCGCAAGGATCAGAACCGTCAGACATAAAAATACGTGAACGGCTTTCTCTCTGTCGAAAAATCTCATATACGTCTCTCTCCCTGGCCTGTCAGTCCGTGATGTTTTCCCCCCGAAAATCGCGTTATCTGCGCTTTATCCATTATCCCTTCTTCTGGTTCAGCTTGACAGGTTCTTCATATTCTTTTCCGAAAGTTTCCACTGTCACCCTTTTGATTTTTTGATCATCCAACGGCCGGTCCCTGTAATTGGTGGGAAGCACAGCCATCTGATCCGCTACCTCCTGGCCCTCCACCAGCTTGCCGAAGGCCGCATAGGAGCCGTCCAGATGAGGCGCGTCCGAAACCATAATGAAAAACTGCGAGCCGGCGCTGTCAAACACGGAGGTCCTGGCCATGGATAAAACGCCTTTGCTATGCTTCAGATCGTTTGTGTAGCCGTTTTCCGCAAATTCGCCCCGGATGGTGTATCCCGGGCCGCCCATGCCTGTCCCGTCCGGGCAGCCGCCCTGGATCATAAATCCGGGTACCACTCTGTGGAAAATCAGCCCGTCATAAAACTGCTTCTGAATCAGCGAAATAAAATTTTTCACGGTGTTAGGCGCCACTTCCGGATATAATTCCGCTTTCATAACGCCGCCGTCTTCCATTTCTATGGTCACGATAGGGTTACTCATGATTGATATCTCCTTTATCTTATCACAGGGTCGCTGTCAATGTTTGTTGATTTGATGAAAGAACTCTTTCAAATTTATGACAAAACCCGGGAATTGCCCTGAAATCTTTTTGGTTTTCGCCAAAGCCCTTTTCCTTTCCCCGGCGAAAAACCGCCTGTTTTTTCGACCTTATTTTTTGTGGCCCAAACGTACCAGCTCGCTGCGGATAAATTCCACCGCCTGTGCCGTGGCCTGCGCCTGATCCATTTCAGCGGCCGACTTTTCTTTTCTGAGCTTATATTCCACAATGCCCTCCGCCGCCTTTTTGCCTACGGTGATCCTGACGGGGATACCGATCAGGTCCGCATCCTTGAACTTAACGCCGGCTCTTTCATCCCTGTCGTCGATAATGACTTCGATACCCTGCTCTTCAAGGGCGTCATGGATCTTCATACCCAGATCCATCTGAGCCTGATCATTGATATTGACCACCGTTACGATCACATGATAGGGCGCCAGGGAAACCGGCCAGATAATGCCGTCCTCGTCATTATACTGTTCGATGACCGCCGCCGGCGTCCTGGTAACGCCGATGCCGTAGCAGCCCATTTCCATCAGCTGCTCCTGCATGTTTTCGTCTCTGTATACCACGTGCATGGATTTGCTGTATTTGGTGCCCAGCTTGAAGATCTGGCCTACCTCCGTGCCTCTGGCAAACTTGATGGTGCCGCCGCATTTATGGCATTTATAGCCTTCCTTGACCATTTTCAGATCGCATACGATGTCAGCGGTATAGTCTCTTCCATAATTCAGGTTTTTCGTATGATAGCCTTCCTTGTTAGCGCCGCCGCAGAGATTCTTCATGCCCGGCACTTCGCTGTCCACGATCACCGTGCAGTTTTTCAGTCCCACCGGGCCGGTAAATCCGCCTACGCAGCCAATATCCACAAGCTCCGCCTCGTCGGCGAATTCCAGAGCATGCTCGGGGATTCCCAGGGCGTTGATGAGCTTGGTTTCATTAAGCTCTCTGTCCCCTCTGACAAAAGCCACGATGAACTTGCCTTCCGCCTTATACATCAGGGCTTTCAGGGTTTTTCTTGTGGGAAGTCCCAGATACTGGGCTACTTCCACGATGGTCTTGCAGTCAGGTGTCGCCACATCTTCCGGCTCCATCATCTCTTCCGTCTCCTGCGGATCATCTACGCATTCCATACGCTCCGTAGTCGCCGCCGCATCGCAGGTATCGCAATAGCCGATTTCGCTTTCGCCTACCTCTGACAGAGCGCAAAACTCATGGGAAGCGCTGCCGCCGATAGCGCCGTTGTCCGCCTCTACCACTCTGTAATTCAGATCGCACCGGTCAAAGACCCTGCTGTAGGCGTCATACATCTGGTCATAGCTTTTATCAAGGCCTTCCCTGTCTCTGTCAAAGGAATAGGCGTCCTTCATAATGAATTCCCGGCTTCTCATCAGGCCGAAGCGGGGTCTTTTTTCGTCCCTGTATTTTGTCTGGATCTGGTACAGATTCAAAGGAAGCTGTTTATGAGAGGTAACCTCGTCTCTGACGATCGCACTGAAAACCTCTTCGTGAGTGGGCCCAAGGCAAAAATCCCTGCCCGCTCTGTCCTGCAGCCGGAACAGCTCAGGTCCGTAGGCATACCATCTTCCGGACTCCTCCCAAAGCTCCGCCGGATGCAAAGCGGAGCACAGGATTTCCAGACATCCCTTGGCGTCCATTTCCTCCCGGATGATCTGTTCCATCTTATGAATGACTCTGGTTCCAAGAGGCAGGAAATTATATACGCCGGAAACCATTTTTTTCATCATACCCGAACGCAGCATCAGGATATGGCTCTTCAGTTCTGCTTCCGCGGGCACTTCCCGCAGGGTATGGATGTGCATGTTTGACATTTTCATAATCGTGTACGCTCCTATGTTTCATATTTTTTTCCAATCGGTCCTTGTTCCGATGGTCGTTCTGTTTGAATATGCAAGCCCGTCCTGATCAGTCCTTTTCCGGCAGATCTTCTACCGCTGCCGTCGCCATAGCGGCAATCCCCTCGCCTCTTCCCTCAAAGCCAAGATGCTCTGTGGTAGTGGCCTTGACGCTGACCTGCCCCCCATGGATGCCCAGAGCCTGGGCGATGTTTTCCTCCATTTGCCGGGTGCTGCCCGAAAGGCGGGGCGCCTGGGCGATTACGGTAGCGTCGATATTGCAGATCCGAAAGCCTTCGTGGGCCAGGCGGTCTTTCACCCGGGATAAAAGCTTCAGACTGGATATGTCTTTATAAGCCGGATCCGTGTCGGGAAAAAGCTTTCCGATGTCTCCCAGGGCGCAAGCGCCAAGGAGCGCGTCCATAACGCTGTGAACCAGCACGTCTCCATCGGAATGTCCGGCAAGGCCTTTTTTCCAGGGAATCGCAACGCCGCCCAGAATCAACGCCCGGCCTTCAGCCAGCCGGTGAACATCATAGCCGATTCCCACTCTCACCGAATTTCCTTCCCCCTTCTTTTCCCGGAGGGGCAGTTTTTCCTTCCGCTCCTTCCTTCCTTGCAATATAGCCTTTCCAGCCGCCAGATCCTCATATGTAGTAACTTTTATATTATCATATTTACCCTGAACAATAAATACTTTTTCACCGATTTTTTCCGCCAAAGCCCCTTCATCCGTGGCGTAAAAGCCTTCCGCCTCTGCTTTTTTCAAAGCCCTTTGCAGGATCTCCTTTCGAAATCCCTGGGGCGTCTGAGCCGCCCAGAGCCTGTTTCTGTCAGGGGTTTTTTCCACCTGGATTTCCCGGCGGCTTTCCCCTTCGTCCCTCTCCGGCGCCCCGGCTATCTTGATCGTATCCTTCACCGGCACGGCGGCAACCGCCGCACCTGTCTGACAGGCCGCCTTTATCACCTCGGTGATGGTTTCAGCCTGCACAAAGGGCCTTGCCCCATCATGGACAAGCACCAGACGGGCTTTTTCTGAAACCCTTTCCAGGGCAAGCCCCACCGTATCCTGGCGCTCTTTTCCGCCGATTACGCAGCCGCCGATTTTTTTAAAGCCCTTTTCTTTTATCAGCGCCCGGCACAGGTCTTCATCCTGGCGGCGGACCGCCACAACGATCTCGTCTACATAAGGATGCTCTTCAAAGGCCCTGATAGTCCGGGCCAAAACCGGTTCCCCTTCAAGGCAAAGATATACCTTGTTGATTTCTCCCATACCCATGCGCTTTCCTGCGCCGGCAGCGGCGATAATCACCGCCGTATGATTTTCCCCATACATCTCATCTCATCCTTTACCCTTTCGCCTGTTTTCCTCTCCCCTGCAAAGAGGCTAAGGCCCTTATAACAAAAACCGCCCTAGCGGCGGTTTGTCGGTTTCGCAAAAATCATGCGGCCGGAGGCAGTCTGAAGGACGCTTGTCACCTCTACGTTCACTTCCGTACCGATCAGCCGCTTTCCGTCCTCGATCACGATCATGGTGCCATCGTCCATATACCCCACGCCCTGATTGTTTTCCTTTCCTTCCTTGATCACGGCGATCATCATCATTTCTCCCGGAATCAGGACCGGTCTGAGGGCTCTTACCAACTGGTTGATATTCAGCACGGGTATGCCCTGGATCTCCGCTACCTTCAGCAGATTGTAATCCGTTGTCAGCACTTTGCCTCCCATCGTACCGGCAAGCTTCAAAAGCTTCACATCTACCTCGGGAATATCCACAAAGCTTTTATCGTAGGTATTGTATATTTCGATTCCGTGTTTTGCCTGGATATCCTTCAGGATATCCAGGCCCCGGCGGCCCTTGGCCCGTTTCATGGAATCGGCGGAATCGGATATATGCCGCAGCTCCTCCAGCACAAATTCAGGGATGATGATCTTTCCCTCCACAAAGCCCGTGTCCAGAATATCCGCGATCCGCCCGTCGATGATCACGCTGGTGTCCAGAATTTTCGGAGCGGCAACAGACGCCGTATTTTTGGCGCTCCTGGATTTGAACATGGAATTGATCAGTCCCCGGCGTTCATCCGTCACGCCCGCCCGGTTCATCTCCTTACGGACGCCTTTTGTGGCAACAGAGACCCCCAGATACCCAAAAAAGATATAGGCCAGTACGGAAAGAGCCGTTCCCACATAGAAAAAATCCAGCTTCATCAAGGGCTGGCTGATCAAATAAGCGATCACCAGGCCGCAGATCAAGCCTACGGTACCGCTGATCACATCGTTAAAGGGCACCGCCTGCAAATCCCCCTCGATTCGCCGGGTCACCCGCATGCTTTTCTTTTTAATAAACGGAAACAAAAGATAACAAACCACCATCAATAGCAGCGCACTGCCGATGGGAAGAATGGTTTCCAGGACAGGACTGGCTTTAAGCGTTCCGTTTTCTCCTGTGGATTCAGCCAGCATAATCAGAACCGCGCCGCCGCCATAGCCCAGAATGCCTCCTGTCAGCGCAATAATGATACGTAACAATTTTGATAGCATATGCAGATTATTCCTTTACTGTTTGTCCAAAGACAGCTTCCTCTACCTGGGACTCTGCCTCCTTGATGTCAATTTCTCTTACAAGGACGATTTCGCTGATCAGGATTTGCTTTGCGTTCAAAAGCATTTTCCTCTCTCCTGTGGAAAGGCCTTTTTCCCGTTCGGAAAGCATCAGGTTACGGACCACTTCCGTGACCTGCATAATATCGCCCGATTTCAGTTTTGTCATGTTTTCCCGGTAACGTTTGTTCCAGTTATCGGGCATACTGGTGATTTCCAGGCGCAACGCCCGCAGCACCTCTTTGATCTTCTCTTCCGTGACGATGGTCCGAACGCCGATTTCCTCTGTATTATCCACAGGGATCATCACCTTCATGTCGCCGAAGGGTATCTTCATGACGTAGTATTCTCTGGTGCTGCCCAGGATCGTTCTTTTTTCAATTGTTTCTATGATCCCCGCTCCATGCATCGGATAGACCACTTTATCTCCGATTTCAAACATGAAAACTACCTCCGCATTACATTATAGTATACAAGGAAACCGTCTGTTCTGTCAACTGCTCTGCCCCTGCCTCTCCTTTCCGTCAAAAAAAGGACCTTCGATTTTTCGACTGTCCTTTTCCTTACAAATCAGAAATGATTTTTTAAGCGCCTTCTCTCTTCACCGGCCTGTTTCTCCGGAAAAACAAATGTCCAGAGCCTGCCGCAGATTTTTTGCGCAGTAAACCTTCAGCTGAGGGGTTTCCTTGAGCTTTTCCCCGTTTCCAGCGGGCAGAAGAATAGCGGAAAAGCCCATCCGCTCCGCTTCCCTTGCGATCCTCTGGCTTTGGCGCACAGAACGCAGCTCTCCTGTAAGTCCCAGCTCCCCCGCCACGATCATCTTCCTTTGAGAAACAGCAATACCCCGGGCTGCGGAATAAATAGCGGCCGCTACCGCCAGGTCGGTGCTGGTGCCCTCCGGCTTCATTCCGCCGGTTACATTGATATATACATCCTTGTCCAGCAAAGACAGCCCCGCCTTTTTTTCCAAAATGGCGATGATCATACTCAAACGGCTGCTGTCGATCCCCACCGCCGTCCTCCTGGCAAAGCCTACGCCGGAGTGCACCACCAAGGCCTGGATTTCCATCAGCAAAGGCCGCGTTCCTTCATATACGGCGGTAATCACCGCTCCCTCCGTGCCGTAGGAGGCTTCCTCCAAAAAGCTTTCCGACAGATTGGAAAGCTCCCTGAGACCCTCCTGACCCATTTCAAAGGCG
Organism: uncultured Clostridia bacterium; assembly: GCA_944386095.1. GTDB lineage: Bacteria > Bacillota > Clostridia > Peptostreptococcales > Anaerovoracaceae > CALWZU01. The sequence goes on from CALWZU010000013.1 coordinate 8,443, forward strand.
CCGATTTCGCTGGTGGTGCCAAACCGGTTTTTATAAGACCTCAGGATCCTGAAATCATGCTGGCGCTCCCCGCTGAAATGCAAAACCGTATCCACCAGATGCTCGATGATCTTGGGTCCGGCCAGTTCCCCGCTTTTTGTCACGTGGGCTACCAGAAAAACCGGAACGCCGGAGGTTTTGGCATAACGCATCATCTGCCCGGCGCAGGCTCTTACCTGAGATACGCTTCCGGGAGCGGAGGAGAGCTGCTCGGTATAAAGAGTCTGGATGGAATCGATGATCACAAACACCGGCTCCAGGCTTTCCGCTTCCCGGAGGATCCGCTCCGTCTGGGTTTCCGCCAAAAGAAACAGTCTCTCCGAAAGGCCGCCGATCCGCTCCGCCCGCATTTTTACCTGTTCCTCTGATTCTTCGCCGGTTACATACAGCACCTTCCCATACCGGTGGGAAAGCTTCGCGGCTGCCTGCAAGATCAAGGTGGATTTACCGATGCCCGGTTCTCCGGAAATCAGGGTCAATGACCCCTTTACAAGACCGCCTCCCAGCACCCGGTTCAGCTCTCCGATCCCTGTATCCAAACGCTTTTGCTCCGAAGAGGCCACCTGCCCGATAGGAGAGGGAGGCCTGACCTCCCCCTGGCCCCGGCCCCTTTCCGCCTGGGCGGAAAGCGCCGTTACCGTTTCCTCCGTCATGGTGTTCCAGCTGCCGCAGCCGCCGCACTGCCCCATCCATTTAGGGCTCTCAAAGCCGCACTGGCTGCATACAAATACGCTGCGGCCTTTGGTTTTCATATCAGAACGCCTTCCTTTCTGCTTAAAATGATGCGATCCTCTCTGGCGTCCACCACCGCCGTATCGCCTTCGCCGATTTCTCCCGTCAGCATAGCCTCGGCAAATTTGTCCTCTATCAGCCTTGTAATGGTTCTGCGCAGGGGCCTGGCTCCGAATTTTTCATCAAAGCCCTCCTTGAAAATCAGCTCCTTAGCCGCGTCGGTAACCTGAAGATCCATCTTCAGCTTTTCCGCCCGTTTTTTCAGATCCTCTACCATCAGATCGATGATTTTCACGATCTCTTCCCGATCCAGGCTGTGGAAAACGATAACCTCATCCAGCCGGTTCAGAAATTCCGGCCTGAAGGTCCGGTTGAGCTGCTCCATGATGTTTTCCTTCATTTTTTCATAGGCGTTCATTTTATCATCGATATCCTCGGCGGCAAAGCCCATGGTTCTTTGTTTTTTGATATTGTGGGCCCCTACGTTGGAGGTCATGATGATGACGCAGTTTTTAAAATCCGCCGTCTTTCCTTTGGAATCCGACAGCCTCCCGTCCTCCAGTATCTGCAAAAGGATATTGAATACATCCGGGCTGGCCTTTTCGATCTCATCAAGCAAAACGATGGAATAAGGCTTTCTTCTGACTTTTTCCGTCAGCTGCCCTCCCTCATCATAGCCTACGTAGCCGGGCGGAGACCCGATGAGCTTGGAAACCGAATGTTTTTCCATAAATTCCGACATGTCAAGCCGGATGATGGCGTTTTCATCTCCAAAGAGCGCCTCTGCCAAGGCCTTGCAAAGTTCCGTTTTCCCCACTCCCGTAGGACCCAGGAACAAAAAGGAGCCGATGGGCCTTTTGGGATCCTTCAAGCCTACCCTGGCTCTGCGGATCGCCCGGGAAATCGCTACGATGGGCTCTTCCTGGCCGATGATCCTGCTGTGCAATACTTCCTCCAGATGTACCAGTTTATCCGTTTCGCTCTGGTTGAGCTTTTTCACGGGGATCCCCGTCCAGCCCGCTACCACAGCCGCGATTTCTTCCTCTGTTACCACCGCCTTATCGGCGTATTTTTCATTGAGCTGCTCCTGCTCCGCCTGGATTTTTTCCTTCAGCTCCTGCTCTCTGTCCCGCAGCGTCGCCGCTATTTCAAAATCCTGCTTTTGAATTGCCTCCTCCTTGGAAGCGGCGATTTCCGCCAGCTCCTTTTCGTACATCATACCCGGTTCCGGCTGGTTGTAGGCCTCCAGCTTGATTCTGGCAGAGGCCTCATCCATCAGATCCACCGCCTTGTCGGGCAGGAAACGATCGGAAATATACCGGTTTGACAGGCTGACCGCCGCATAAAGCGCCTTATCTGTAATCTTTACGTTATGATGTTTTTCATATTTTTCTCTCAGGCCCTGCAAGATCGTCACCGCATCCGTCAGGCTGGGCTCATCCACCGGCACCTGCTGAAACCTTCTTTCCAGGGCCGGATCCTTTTCGATCCGTTTGCGGAATTCCGTATAGGTGGTAGCGCCGATGATCTGAATTTCTCCCCGGCTCAAAGCGGGCTTGAGAATATTGGAAGCATCGATGGAGCCCTCGCTGGCGCCCGCTCCGATGATGGTATGCATTTCATCGATAAACAGGATCACATCGCCGGCTTTTTTAGTTTCCTCCAGGGCCTGCTTCATCCGGTCCTCAAATTCGCCCCGGAATTTCGCTCCCGCCACAAGGGATGTCATATCCAGAGAAATGATCCGTTTGCCTCTTAGAATATCCGGCACGTCGGCGCTGCAGATCTTCTGGGCCAAGCCTTCCACCACTGCGGTTTTCCCCACGCCGGGCTCTCCGATCAGGCAGGGATTGTTTTTGGTCCTTCGGCACAGAATCTGGATCACTCTTTCGATTTCCTTTTCTCTTCCTACCACCGGATCCAGCTTTCCTGCCATCGCTTCCCGGGTCAAATCATTTCCGAATTTTTTCAGGACGCTTTTTTCATTTTCTCTGGCCTGGCGTTCTTCCTTTTCTACCTTTCTGGAAACCTCCATAATGCTTTTTTCCAGATCTCTCAGATTTACGCCCATCTCTGTAAGGATTTTAACGGCAATGCCCTTTCCTTCCCGGATAATACCGATCATCAGGTGATCGGTGCCGATGCTGTCCTTTCCCAGCTGTTTGCAGGCCGCATAGCTGATTTCCAGGATCTGAAGGGTCCTTTGGGAAAAGCCCAGAAGCTTTGTTCCCGTTCCGCTTCCGTCTCCCACCAGCTCCAGCACCTTGTCTCTGACCCGCTGCGCATTGATCCCCGCTTTTTCAAAGGCCGCCGCCAAAGCGCCGCCCTGACGCAAAATACCGATCAATATATGCTCGCTGCCGATCAGGCTATGGCCCATGGAAGTCGCTTCCTGCTGGGCGATTTCCAGTGCGATCTTCGCGTTTTCCGTAAATTTTCCATAAACTTCCATATACTCTCGCCTCCTTTTTGCCCTGGGGGCAAAGGTTATCGTCTTTTGATGTTTCTCTGATGATATGTATATAAAAACAGGAGCCGGCTTTATTCCCGGGCTGCGTAGGCGGAAAGAAGCATCGCCTTCAATATGCCCGCCCGGATTTCATTTCTCATATTGACAGGCGCCGCCACCGCCCGGTCGCTGACAGCCGCTCTCATGATTTTTCCTTCTCTTTGAGAAATATATCCCTGCTGTTGGATAAAAGTGATAATCTGATCCGCCTTCATAACCGTCGTACTGTCTCCTACCTCTTCCAGAACGCTGGCAAAAGCGCTGTCTCTGTCCTGCTTTACGTGGACGATCTTGATGCTGCCGCCGCCCCCCCGCTGGCTTTCGATCAGATAACCCTTATCTACGGAAAACCGGGTGGTCAGCACGTAATTGATCTGGGATGGAGCGCATTTAAAATAGCTTGCCAGCTCATTGCGCTGAATCTCTACCACATCCGCAGCATTATCCTCAAACAGTTCTTTTATAAAAACCTCTATCAGGTCGCTCATTTTTGCCATAGCGATTTCCTCCTTCCTGCGGAATCTGCCTGTTTTACCGGTTTGCTTCAAAGCAGGAATTCCTTCGTAATGTTGCCCCTCTCCTTAGCTGACTTTCTTTGACTTTTATTTTACAAGATTCCACGAAAAAAAGCAACCCGATTTTTTGAGTCGCCTTTTTCATATCCGCCGGGCTGCGCCGGTTTTTCCGGGTTCTATCGATCGATCCTGTCAAGAAGCCCTTTGAAAGGTTGTTTCTTCCGGTTCCTTTTCTCCAGCCTCTTTTAATTTTCGGGTAATACCAAAAAACAGCCCGATGGCCAGCAAAACGGAAAATACATCGGCTACCGGCTGGGCGTAGATAATGCCTTTTAGCTGGAAGGCTCCGTCCAGGATGAACAGAAGAGGCAAAAATACCAGGCCCTGCCGGGACAGGGCAAGGATCAGCGAAGGAACGGCCTTTCCCATTGCCTGAAGAGAAAAATTCAAAACGAACAAAACGCCCATAAAGGGCCCGGAAATCATCAGCGCCCTGAGCATGGGAACGCCGGCGTCGATCACCTGGGAATCATCGATAAAAAAGCCTACCAGTCTTGCGGTATGAAAGAAATATATCACCGTCAGAGACAGCCCGATTACCAGGGTACAGCTCAGGGCAAAAAATACGGCCTTGCGCATCCGCTGAAAATGATGGGCTCCGAAATTATATCCTACAAGAGGCTGCACACCCATGGCGATGCCCATTTGCAAAAACACCACCAGCATGTTGGCCTTCATGGCCACGCCCATGGCCGCGATGGCCGTATCTCCGTAATGGGCCAGAAAATTGTTTAAAACCACGTTGGAAAGGCTCATCAGAATATTGGTGATGGTCGCGGGAAGGCCGATGGTCACCACGCCGAAAAGAATTCGGTTTCCCATTTGGAAATCCTTTGGCCTGACAGAAAGGATGGTGCCTTTCCCCCGCAGATACAGAAGATAATAGGCCACGCTGGAAATATTGCCGATCACGGTAGCGATAGCGGCTCCCGCCACTCCCATATCCATGGAAAGTATCATAATGGGATCCAAAACGATATTGACCACCGTCCCCAGCATCATTCCGAACATGGCCGGACCGGCGGCCCCCTCTCCCCGGATCACGTTGCTGAAGGCGCTGGAAAGCACCACAAAGGGCGCGCCCCAGGCGATATACACCAGATATTCCCTGGCGAAATCATAAGTGTCCGGGCTTGCGCCGATCAAAAACAGGATCACCGGCATGCCCAGTAAAAACAGCGGTATCATCACAAGGCCGGCCGTGATGCTTCCGTAAAAACAAAAGCTGGAAATATGTCTGACCCGTCCGGCCTTTCCGGCGCCCAGAGCTCTTGAAATTTCCGAGCTTCCTCCTACGCCGAACATATTGCCGATGGCCATCATCAGCAAAAAAACAGGCGTGGCAAGAGAAACCGCCGCCACCTGATTGGGATCTCCCGTCTGCCCCACAAAAAAGGTATCCGCCATATTATAAACGATTGTCACCAGCATACTCAAAACGGTAGGAACCGCTAGTGTCGCTACCGCTTTGGGAATGGGGGCATTTGAAAAAAGCTCGCTTCTGTCAGCGCTGGTTTTCATAAAGATCTCTCCCTTCAAAACACCCTTTTTCAAAGGAACTCCCTTTAACAGCCCTTGCCCCCCGATCTTTCAGAAGACCTCTTCCCACAAACAAAAGCAGGGCGATCCATACAAAACCAAAGGTCACGGCATCGCTTAGGGTAAAGCTTTCCCGATACACAAAAATGCCGATAGCAAGCTGCAAAGTTGGATTGATATACATCAAAATCCCCGACAGGGTCAGAGGCGTATGCTTTACTCCCTGGGCAAAAAGAGCCAGGGGAATGGTCGTCACCACCCCGCAAAGAGGCAGAAGGAAAAGCCAGGCCCCCTCCAAAAGGCCGAAAGCGCCGTTTCCCGACAGTTCGCCATGTAAAATATACAAAAAAGCAAAAGGCGCCATGCAAAGGGTCTCCACAAAAATGGATACTTCCCCGTCTGCCTTTACCTTTTTTTTCAAGGCCCCGTAAACAGAAAAGGACAGGCCGATGGAAAGGGCTAAATAGGGCACCTGTCCGTAATGGAGCACACTGATCATCACGCCGAAAACGGCAATCCCTACAGATAACCACTGGATCAGGTCCAGCTTTTCCCGGAAAGCGACGGTGCCAATGGCGATGGAGATGATCGGATTCATATAATAAGCCAGGCTGCTTTCAATGATATGCCCTGTATTGACAGCATAGATATATACGCCCCAGTTGATGCTGATCAGGATGCCGCAGGCAAACAGCATCCAAAATTCTTTTTTGTCCCGAAAAACATCGCCGATCATCCGGCCTTTATTCATCAAAAGGATGATAAGGCCGCAAAAAACCAGCGACCATAAAATGCGGCTGGCCAGGATATATACCGGATCCACCTGATCTAAAAGCTTCCAGTAAACCGGCAGGACGCCCCACAATAAATAGCAGCCGGTAACGGCCGCGATTCCTTTTTTCTCCCAGTTCCGGCTTGGCGCCTGGGTTTGCGTTTCATGTCCCTGCTGCATATTTTTCACCTTCCGTCAGGGTCTTCTTCTTTGACCCTTTCGATCCATTCCCGCATTTTCTCAAACGCCTTTTCTCCGTCGGCCCATCCCAGGTCATAAACCGCCTGAAGCTTTTCCGGATCCCGTTCCAGTCTGCCGATGGTCAGTTCCTGGCTTGGCCGGATCACAAAAGCTTCCTTGGCAAGCTCTCTTTGCCGCAGCCTTTCCACCTCATCGTTATACATCCTGTAACGATTTTTCAAAGCCTTGACAAATTCCGGATATTTCCCGTAAAACAATCCCGCCAAGCTGGCGTTTTCCGGTTTTTTCACATAGCCTTCATGGCGTGTCAAAATCACCACGTTTCTGGAAAAACCAAGGCTCCTGGCGCCTTCCAAAGGGATGCTGTCGGTACAGCCCCCATCCAAAAGCTTCATACCTTCAAAGTCCACTATTCTTGACACATAAGGCATGGAAGCGGAAGCCCGGATCAGATCGATCTGCTCCTTCATATCCCTCACCCGCAGATATGCCGGCTTTCCCGTCTCCAAATTGCTGCAGCCGGCATAAAATTCCGTCTGAGAGGCGTTAAAGGTATCATAGTCATAAGGATCCAGCTCTTCAGGCAGCCTTCGGTAGCAAAAATCCCTGCCTACCAGATCTCCTGTGGTGATCAGATTCCAAAAGCTCATAAAGCGGCGGTCCCCGCAGTATTTTTTATAATAGCGGATGCTTCTGCCCTTTTGTCCTGAAACAAAAGAAGCCCCATGGATCGCCCCTGCGGAAACACCGATGACGCCGTCAAAGGCCTGACCCTTTTCCATAAACAGATCCAGCACCCCTGCCGTATAAATGCCTCTTGTGCCGCCGCCCTCCAGCACAAGGCCGATTCTGGTTTTTCCTTCGGATCCATGGGATATCCGGCTTTTCTGATTTACCTGATGTTGTTCCATAATATCTTATGCTCCTGTCAAAGCCAATTTTTGATGTTTCCCTTGGGTTAAGGGAAAAAATATGATAGTCTAAAAACAGCTCCTTTGATAAAGGGCAAAAAACGCCGGCGGCTTGCCTTCCAAAGGACTGCCAAGCGCCAAACAGGGAGATCTCATGAAAAAAAACAAAGCCATGCCCTCTCCGTCAGAAGGCGGCTGCTTACATTACGTCTACATTTTGCTGTGTTCAGACGGCAGTCTGTATACAGGCTGGACGACCCATCTGGAAAAACGCGTCCAAACCCATAACAAAGGGCTTGGCGCCAAATACACCAAAGGACGGCTTCCCGTCCGTCTGGTTTACTATGAAATCCTTTCCCAAAAATCTCAGGCGCTAAAAAGAGAACGCGCCATTAAAAAACTGACGCGCGGGGAAAAGCTTTCTTTGATTCGCGGCTTTTCGGAAAAGCCGGCCCTTTAATCTCTTCAATCCGCCGGCTCGTCCTGCCATCCCGCGGCCTTGGCAGCCTTGGCGGCTTTTCTGATCCGCCTTCTTGCAGGCTGCTGAAAAACCTCCCGAATCGCCCAGAAATTCAGGAACGCCGTATAGCCCCAGAACATGGAATAGCTGCCTCCCTTTGACCAAAGAGAAAGAATCAGAAGAAAAAGCCCCAGCAGAAAAAAACCGATCCAGCACCGGGTACCAAAACGTTTTTCTGCTTTTACCACCAGGAAATGATACAGTCCGATGGTCACCAGAACAAATATACCGAAAGCGGCTCCGGTCAGCGTCATAGCCTTCCTCCTTTTCTCATTCCGGCAACCTGTTTTGCCGGTAAGAAAGCAACAATCAAAGCTTTTTTGATTTCCTTTATTATAATCTGCCTTTATGTCTTTTACAATATGGTTTTTTCTTTCTTCGCCTTCAAAACCGATCTTTTTATCTTTTTCGAGCCGGAAATTCTGCTTTTTCCTAAAGCCTTCCCCCGCTCTTTTTATTTCATCGCACAGAAACCGCCCCCGGCAGATTCCTTTCATCTGCCGGAGAGCGGTTCCTTCTTGATCCTGTCTATTTTCACCGATTTTAAAAACGCTTTTCCTACATGGCGCATGCCCTTTTTCTTCCGGCGCTCCGCCGGCAGGCAGGAGCCTACTCCGCGTTATGACCGGACTCGGCGATGACCTTATCCACCAGATGGGCGGGAAGCTCTTCATATCTTGCGAATTCCATAGTAAAGCTGCCTCTGGCCTGGGTCATGGAACGCAGGGTAATGGCGTATTTGAACATTTCCGCCGCAGGCGCCTCCGCAAATACCTTCTGGCCGCCCGGAACGGGTTCCATACCTAAGATCTTGCCTCTTCTTTTGTTCATATCGCCCATAACGTCTCCGGTATATTCGTCGGGAACCAAGATCTCCACCTTCATAACAGGCTCCAGCAAAATGGGCTTGGCCTCTGCAATACCCTTCTTGAAGGCCAGGGAAGCGGCGATCTTAAAGGCCATTTCGTTGGAGTCAACATCATGATAGGAACCATCATACAGTACCGCCTTCACGTTGGTAACGGGATAACCGGCCAAAACGCCTTTTTCCATACACTCCCTCAGGCCCTTCTCAACGGCGGGAACATACTGCTTGGGAACAGAACCGCCGAAGAGCTCTTCGGAGAATTCAAATTCTTCCTGAGAAGGACTGAAGCGGATATGCACGTCTCCGTACTGTCCGGCGCCGCCGGATTGCTTCTTATGCTTGCCCTGTACGTCAGAGTTGCCTTTGATGGTTTCTCTGTAGGGGATTTTCTGATCTACCAGCTTAACGGAAACGCCGAATTTTTCTTTCAGCTTGGCGGTAATGATGCCGATCTGGATCTCGCCCTGACCGCCGATAAGGGTCTGTTTGGTTTCCGTGTTTCTCTTGGTTTCAAAGGAAGGATCTTCCTCCATCAGCTTGTGAAGCCCGGAGCTGATCTTTTCTTCATCACCCTTTGCCACCGGTTCTACCGCCATATAAAGAGAAGGTTCTGGGAATTCGATGGGCGGGAAGGTGATATGAGCGTTCTTGTCACAAAGGGTATCTCCGGTTTGGGCAAACTGGAGCTTTGAGGCCGCCGCAATGTCTCCGGCTACTGCGGAATCGGTTTCTTCCTGGTTTTTCCCTCTGAGGAAGAACATATGGCCGATCTTTTCGGATTTTTCCGCTCTGGGATTATAAATTTCCATGCCGGTGGTCATCTTTCCGGACTGGATCCGGATCATGGAAATCTTGCCCACAAAGGGGTCGACGATGGTTTTGAATACCAGCGCAGAGAAAGGCGCAGACGGATCGCAGGCTCTTTCCGCTTCCTCTCCCGCATCGTCCGTTCCCTTAAAAGGCGCCGACTGGCTGGGAGCCATGACGTATTTAGCCAGAACGTTCATCAGCGTATCAACGCCCTCGTCCTTTACCGCGGAGCCTTTTATCACCGGCGTGATATTGCCCTCGGCGATGCCCTTTACCAGACCTTTCTGGAATTCGGCGTCGGTGAAGGCTTCGCCCTCGAAGAATTTTTCCATCAGCTCTTCATCGCTTTCCGCTACCGCCTCTGTCAGCGCTTCCTTCATGTCGTCGGAAATGGGATCGGAAATTTCCACAACGCCCATGCCGAACTTGCTTTGCAGATCGGAAAGGATCTGGTCGAAATCCACGTTTTCTTTGTCCATCTTATTGACAAAAATGAAGGTGGGCACTCCGAATTTTTTACAGGAATTCCACGCTTTTTCCGTTCCTACCTGGATCCCCGAGGAAGCGTCCACAACGATCACGGCAGCCTCCGCCGCCCTCAAGCCCGAATTGACCTCTCCCACAAAGTCAAAATAACCGGGTGTATCTAAAAAATTAAGCTTTGTTTTGTTCCATTCTACCGGTACAACGGAAAGGCTGATGGAATATCCCTTTTCGATTTCCATTTTATCGTAATCGGATACTGTGTTGCCGTCTTCTACCCGGCCCATCCTGCTAACGGCTCCGGTTTTCAGAAGCGCCGCTTCCAGGATCGTCGTCTTACCGCAACCTCCGTGTCCTACCAATGCAATGTTTCTGATTTTGTCGCTGCTATAGCCTTTCATAATCTTAGCAAACCTCCCGTTTTTTTGTATCTCGCCGCCACAATGTACGCTTAATTATTATATCATCGATTCTCTGCCCCGTAAAGGAATTTCTCTTTTCCCCTTTTGCCCACCGGGGGCTTTCCCGCAAAATATTCGGCATTTTATATTTTTATCTGGAAGTGAACCTTTTCCTTTTATATCCCTTCGTTAAAATTCCGCATTTTTGGGAGTCCTGGGATAAGGAATCACATCCCGGATATTGGAGATCCCCGTCAGATACATGATGATCCTCTCAAAGCCCAGGCCGTAGCCGGAATGAACCGCCGTTCCGTATCTTCGCAGATCCAGATACCACCAGTAATCCTCCTTTTTAAGGCCCAGCTCCTTCATCCTCTGGATCAGCTTGTCATAGCGTTCCTCTCTCTGGCTGCCGCCGATGATTTCGCCAACTCCCGGAACCAAAAGATCCATGGCCGCCACGGTTTTTCCATCGTCATTCTGACGCATATAGAAGGATTTGATGTCCTTGGGATAATCCGTTACGAACACCGGTTTCTGATAAACTTCTTCTGTAATATACCGCTCATGCTCTGTCTGCAGATCCACTCCCCATTCCACGGGATACTGAAAATCCTTCTTGGCCTCCTTCAAAAGCTCGATGGCTTTCGTATAGGTGATATGGACAAATTCCGCATTTACCAGTCCATGGAGCCGCTCTAAAAGTCCCTTGTCCACAAACTGATTGAAGAATTCCATCTCCTGAGGCGCGTTTTCCAGAACATAGCCGATGATGTATTTAATCATATCCTCTGCCAGGCGCATGTTATCCTGCAGATCCGCAAAGGCCACCTCCGGCTCGATCATCCAGAATTCCGAGGCATGTCTTGCGGTGTTGGAATTTTCCGCCCGGAAGGTAGGCCCAAAGGTATAGACCTTTCCATATGCCATGGCAAAGGTTTCCGCCTCCAACTGGCCGCTGACGGTCAGATTGGTTTCTTTTCCGAAAAAATCCTGAGAAAAGTCCACCTCTCCCTGAGGCGTCTTTGAAGGATTTGCCGGATCCAAAGTGGTGACCCGGAACATGTCTCCCGCCCCTTCACAATCGCTGCCGGTGATCAGAGGCGCATGAAAATACACAAAGCCCCTTTCCTGAAAGAAGCGGTGAATGGCATAGGCAACCAGGGAACGCACCCGGAACACGGCGGAAAAGGTATTGCTTCTGGGCCGCAAATGGGCGATCTCTCTGAGGTATTCAAAGGTATGGCGTTTTTTCTGAAGCGGATAATCGGCATCCGCCAGGCCTTCGATTTCAACGACCCTTGCCTTGATTTCAAAGGGCTGCTTGGCCTGGGGCGTCAGCTCCAAAACCCCGCTTACCGAGAGAGCGCTGGCCGTTGTGATTTTTTTCAGGCCGTCAAAGCCCTCTGTTTTGCTCTCCTCATACACCACCTGCACATTTTTAAAACAGCTTCCATCGTTTAATTCGATAAAGCCGAATTTATTGGAATTTCTATGGGTCCTGACCCAGCCTCTGACCAGTATCTCTTTTCCGTCAAAGGCCTTCGCGTCCTGATATAATGCGTTTATTTCTACTCTTTCCACAGCTGCAAAGCCTCCTGTTTCTTAAATATTCCGTCTTTTTCCTGAAAAAAAAGATTATTTTTGAGAAAAAAACCCGGTATCGCCTTTCATTATAGCAATACCGGGCCCTGCTTTCAAGTTTTTCTGGTTTTGAAACCGCCGAAGGCGCCTGTGTTTTAATAAAGCTTTGCCCCTGCGGGGATATTGTCGTCCACCATCAGAAGATTCAGCCCCTCACGGCCGTCGTATTCATATACCGCGCTGATGAGCATTCCTTCCGAATCAATCCCCATCATCTCTCTTGGAGGCAGGTTTGTGATGGCGATACAGGTCTTTCCTACCAGCTGCTCCGGCTGGTAATACTCATGGATGCCGCTGAGAATGATACGATCCTTGCCGCTGCCGTCATCC
>CALWZU010000014.1 GCA_944386095.1 uncultured Clostridia bacterium
CAGGACGGGGGTTAGCTTTCCTATAGTATTTTTTTAGCAAACCGCTGCGCTCAACACGGAAATGCTCCACGCGCTTGCGATTGCCCTCGATAAATTCTATATCAGCCGGTTCAGCTGTAAACACCTCGAAAGCAGGAATGTGAATCCCGCCGCTAAGGGAGGTCATTTCCAAAAATTCTTCCATTCTGTCTGCTTTTGCAAATCTGTTTTCCGGCCTCAAAAAGCGGCTGAGCATTTCATCCTTTGCCCCATCACGAATTTCATCAAGATACAAAAAGCCGTCATACACTTTCAGAACGCTTAACTGGCTGATGAAGATAACCATTTCACGGAGCTGACGCCGTTCAGTATCAGTATAGCCGTATGCCGCAGGGGTAAGGGCTTTGTAATACGCAATATCTTCAAAACCTGTGCAATTATTTCCCACAATATAATGGAAAATGTCATCTAAGGATAACCTGGCTTCAAGGCCTAATTCTCTTTGCGCAATTAAAAGCTTCAGAATAGCGCAAAAAGGGTACACCCGCTGCTGGGCGGCGTTATAATTGTCAAATGCGGGAAACGGAAAACGAAACCTGCTGATATAATTGAACAAATAGTCATCTGCACTTTTGATCTTTCCGTCTGTATTGGCTAAATCCCGGCAGATATCAGTTACCACCAGTTGATTACCCATAAATTTTGCTAAAAATGCGCATTGAAAAACTCTGGAATAATTACGCTTAATCGTGTAAGAACCCGGCAAAAACGGCATACCGGTTTCAGCTACAAGGGTTTGACGAAATAAATCTTCACATTTTGAGATATCTGCATGATCGAATTTAACCAGCGTATTTGCAATGTTTTTAAGCGTGTCAAATTGAAAATACAGAAGTCTTCCTTGATCCCAGCGCCACATAGTCTGACCTCCGCTTTATCGCTCCTCAGGGGAAAAACTCATTATGTCACCGATATCGCACTTTAACGCGGCACAAATCCTGTCCATACACTCCATGGAAACGTATTCATCCTTTCCCAGCTTTGCTACGGTTGTTGTGCTTATTCCGGCAAGCTCCCGCAAATCCGTGCGTTTGAGTTTTTTATCGATTAAGAATTTCCATAATTTATTATAATTGGCAGCCATATATTCGCATCCTATGTATTTCAGGACATTATACCACAGGGCTTCCCAGAAAATCAAGCGCGTGCAAACAAAATATTTGATAACACAAACATTTTGCCCTGTGGCGTGATACCTGCCAGGGAGGATTTTTAAGTACAAAAAAACAGACAACACCCAATCGAAGTAGAATGTGGTCTGTTTTGTCCTCCAATCCTGTCTGACAGATGCCGATTCTAAAAGGAGGCCCTTTTCAGGCGAAACAGCAGGCCAGGGCGCCGGGAAGCTGATCCAGATCGGAAAGGCAGGGATTGTCGTTTTTCCAGATCAGGCCTACGGAAAGGCTTTTGGATAGCGCCTGAGACGAAGGAGAGGGGCCGCTGTGTGCAAAATGGATCTGTATGTCGGTCAGGTGCGTGAAACGAAAGGATCCTGTGTCAAACTGATCCAGGACGATCAGGCCGTAATCCAGCTTGCCGGATGAAAGCTCCTCTGAAATCTGCGGACCGGTTTTGTCGGAGAAATGGAAGCGGATATCGGGATATTGCCTTTGCAGGCTTAAAAACGGCTGAAGAAAAAGGGAAACGCCGATGACGGAAATGCCGATGCGCAGGATCTTTTGCCGGTGACGGTCAAAGGCTTTTACCTCATCGCCCAAAAGGTCGATATGGCGAAGGATTTCATTGACTTTTTCCAAAAAAAAGGCGCCGTTTGGGTGAATGGTTAATTTTTTATGATCTCTGACGAACAAAGGGACGTCCAGTTCCTCTTCCAGGCATTTGATGGCGTTGGAAATGGAGGGCTGAGAAATGTGCAGCCTTTCGGCGGCCCGGGTAACGCTTTTTTCTTCACAAACCGCCTGAAAATATTTCAGTTGATTGACATTCATCCGATCACCTCATTGCAGCTTGCCTGACAGGGTTCTTTTCCAGTTGATGTGTGATCCTGCTTTCGGCCCACGGAAGTAACGATGGTTATATTGTAAAGCAAAAAAAAGCCTGGGAGCAAGGAAGCCGCTTGAATTCTCAATTATGTGACATATCTGACGACAGAAGAAATAAAAGGAAAAGGGGTTGCCTTCAGGAAAAAAGTCAGAAAAAGGAAACATGTCCTGGAAGAATGGAGGGAAATATCTATGAAATCGAAAAACAGAAAAACCGCCGGGGCCTGCAGGGGATGAAAAAACCCTGGGGCAGGCAAAAACCGGCGGCAGGGTTTTAAGGCGGAAAGCCTGATCGCCCCGGGGATTTTCAGAAGGGCGCCTGAAAATCCCCGGAAAAGCTGTCAGAAAGACGCTTTTAGAAAATATTGACGCCCAGATATGACAGGATACCTACCACAAGAACAAACAGGGTGATCAGCGGAATCGCTGCCAGGTACCAAAGCTTCATCCAGGAGGGAATGGTGAAGTATTTTGCCCCGATGCTGGATTCGGCCACCAGCTTGCTGAAGGGAAAGCGATAGGCGACGTAAAGGGCAATCAGGATGCAGCCTAGGGGGCAGAACAGACCCACCGCCAGAAAATCCATAAAGGTGAATAAATCCATATTCAGAGGCCGGATATGAGCCCATACATTTGTGGAAAGGATGGAGGGGATGCTGCAAACAAACAGGAAGATAACGATGATAAAGGTCATTTTCTTCCGATCCAGACGGAAGGCGTCGGATAAGGTGGAGACCATGCCCTCCGTAAGCCCCAGGATGGTGGAAAATCCCGCGCAGAATAAAAGAATGAAGAACAGTCCGCCCCATAGCCTTCCCATGGGCATTTCATTAAAAACATAGGGCAGTGTCTGGAAGGTCAGGCCGCTGCCGGAGGTGATCTCCATGCCATAGGAGAACAGAGCCGGGAAAATCGCAATACCCGCCAGGATCGCCACAAGCATGTTGGAAAGGATGATGATGGAGCCGTTAAAGGGAATGTCGGACTGTTTGGGATCCAGATAGGCGCCAAAGGAAAACATGGTGGCAAAGCCGACGCCGGCAAGGAAAAATACCTGATTTAAAGCCGCATACAAAACCGAAGGGGTCAGCTTGGAAAAATCAGGCTGAAACATCCACACAAGCCCATCGATTCCGCCGGGGAGGGTAAGCCCTCTGATGCCCAGTATAAAAAGAAAGATAAATAAACAGGGGATCAAAATTTTGTTGGCGGCTTCCAGGCCCCCCTGTACGCCCCGGCTGATGATCAGCGTCATCAGGACAAGGGTGAGAGCCGTCCAGAACAGCTTTGTGGCGATATCCTGATTTAACTGGGTATAAAAGCTTGCCATTTCATCCACGGAAAGGCCCTCCAGACCGCCGGAGATAAATGTAAAAATATAAAACAGGACGTCTCCTACGATGGTGATATAGTAGGCGGTGAGGGTAAAGGCTGTGGCAAAGCCGAGCCAGCCTATGGCCTGCCAGAAATTCCCTTTCCCCTCAAGTTTGCGCATTCCCACAAGGGCGGAGCACTGGGTATACCGGCCCAGGGTCAGCTCTCCCCAGGCCAGGGGAACGGCTACCAGTATCGCTAAAATGATGCACAAAAGCAGAAAAATGCCGCCGCCGTTCATACCGATCATATAGGGGAATTTCCAGATGGCTCCAAGGCCGACGGCATAACCGATGGAGGTCATGATAAAACCGAAGGTGCTTCCCCAGGATTCTTTCTTTACGTCTTCTCCCATGCTGATGACTCCTTTCGTTGAAATAAATAGGAAATTAGAAATACGATCTTCGGTTTCATGATAGTACGGGAGAAAAATGGAAAACAAATAGGCATTTTAAATGAAGTGATCAAAAAATAATATACAAACCTGAAATGTATTGCAGGAACAGGGATTCATAAAGGGTCAGACTTATCGTAATCGACTTTTTTTTCTGAAAAACCGAAGGGGAAAAAGCGAAGTGATTGACGAATCTGACAATTCAGCAAGTCCAATAAAGGCCGTGAAAATCAGGAATGGGGAAAAATCTCCAGGAGAACACCATTCTTGATATGACAAAGCGCTTTAAAGATTTTTGGGAGGGGCCCGAACCGGAGGGAAAGATCATGAAGAAGCTTTTTTTGAGAATTTCCAGTTTAAAAGAAGGGCGGAATTGGCAATGACCAAAACAGAGCCGGCATTATGGACCAAAGCGCCGATAACCGGGTTCAGGATGCCCGTCATGGCCAGGATGATGGCGATAAAATTCAGGGTCATGGAAAATGTCAGATTGCAGGTAATGGTTGTCATCATGCGGCGGGAAAGACGAAGCAGATGAGGAAGCTCCCGTATTTCGTCATCAACAAGGGCGATGTCGGCAGCGTCCACGGCGATGTCGCTTCCGATGCCTCCCATGGCGATGCCCACTCTGGCCCTTTTCAGCGCCGGCGCGTCGTTGATGCCATCGCCGATCATACAGACCGGGTGCCCCTGTTTTTGATAAGAATCGATCCAGGACAGCTTATCTTCAGGGAGGCAGCCTGCATGGATTTCTGAGATATGCAGCTTTTTCCCAATGCTTTCAGCGGCGTTTTCATGATCTCCGGTAAGAAGCACCGGGATGACGCCGGCCTGCTTGACCTGATGGATCATGTCTTTGGCATCCTGGCGAAGGGTATCCGAAAGAGCGAGAAAACCTGCAGCCTGTTTGTCTATAGCGATGAAGATAATGGTGCAGCCCTGGTTTATAAAACGGAGGGCAGCGGAAGTAAGCGCCTGGGGAACAGGGACATTTTCTTCTTCAAGCATTTCCCGGTTACCGGCAAGGATCTCTTTTTCGGAAACGATTGCTTTTACGCCCCTTCCGGGGAGCATCAGGAAGTGCCTGGACTGGGGGAGAGGGGCCTGGTGCTTTTGGGTATAGTCAAAAACAACGGCTCTGCCTAAGGGATGCTCGGAGCGGGATTCCGCCGAAGCGGCAAACTGAAACAGCTCCTCCTGGGAAAATTGGGGCAAAGCGCTGTAAACGGCGGTGACCCGGGGCTTTCCATAGGTGAGGGTCCCGGTTTTGTCGAAGGTGATATGGGTTATTCCGGCAAGGCGTTCCAGGGCGTCTCCTTCCCGAACCAGAAAGCCGTGCTTCGTAGCGTTGCCGATGGCGGCCATGATGGCGGTAGGGGTGGCCAGCACAAGGGCGCAGGGGCAAAAGACGACCAATATGGTAACCGCGCGGATGATTTCTCCGGTAACAAGCCAGGTAACGGCGGCGGAGAGCAGGGCGATGACGACGATCCAGGTAGCCCATCGATCTGCCAGGCTGACGATTTTGGCCTTTCCCGCATCCGCAGACTGCACCAGACGGATCATGCGCTGAATGGAGCTATCCTGGCCTACCTTGGTAGCCTGCATATCAAAAGAACCGAATTGATTGACGGTTCCGCTGGATACTTCATCGCCGGGGCCCTTGTCCACGGGGAGGGATTCGCCGGTCATGACGGCCTGGTTGATGGAAGTATGGCCGGAGAGGATTTTACCGTCCACCGCTATCGTTTCACCGGGCAAAACCCGGAGGATATCGCCGATTTGAACTTCCTGGGCGTCGATGATTTCTTCTTTTTCTTCCCGCAGGATCCGGGCCGTCTGAGGCGTCAAATGAACCAGCTTTTCGATGCCGGCTCTGGCTTTCGCCACGGTAAGATCCTCAAGCAGGGCGCCGATCTGCATGATAAGGGCAACTTCTCCGGCGGCAAAATATTCGCCGATGATCACCGAGGCGATCAAGGCCAGTGATACCAGAACATCCGCCTTTATATCGAAGGCGGTGACAAGGCCGATCACGGCTTCCAGAATGATCGGAACGCCGCATAAAACGATGGCGACCCAGGCGATGTCAAAGGGAAGGGAAACCAGATCAAAAAGACTGATAAGCAGGGCGATGGCGGAAATGATGATAAAGGTCACTTCTTTTTTAACGCCGCCCCATTCCAAGAATTGTTCTAAACGTTCCATTCAGCAGCTTCCTTTCATATACATATAGGGGTATATGTATATGATACCCATAAGGGTATGCTTTGTCAAGAAAATATATGACGGGGCAATTATCCCATATTAGAGAAGCGCTCCACCGCCTTTGTAAAGCTTTCGATGGTTTTGTCAGCGTCTCCATGCTGGATGCCGTCCCGGACACAGTGGCGGATATGGCCTTCTAAAACCACCTGGCCGGCTTTGTGTAAGGCGGATTTTGCCGCATTGATCTGGGAAAGAATGTCTTCGCAGGGTATATCCTGGTCGATCATACGGTCGATGGCCTGTACCTGACCGATGATCTTTTTCAGGCGGCGGTGCAGATTTTCGGAATCCATACATTGTCTCATACAATCACCTCCATAGGAAAGGGGGTATACGTATCCCCTGTATATGCCACTATTATGAAAAAAGAATTCCGCTTTGTCAAGAAAGGAGATACCGGCAGGAGCCTTTCGGGAGCAGAAAAGCTCTTTTATCCAAAGGCCCGGATTGATATAATGTAGGCTGGAAAATAAAAAGGCGGATCGTTATAAGGAAGAAATCAACGATGAAAAGAGGAGGCCAACGATGAAAAAACACTCCAGCAGATGGTATTATGTGTTACCTGTTTTTCTGGTGTTTGTCATGGCGCTGAGCTTTGGAGGATGCGCTTCCGGGGAGCTGAAGGAAGGGGCGGAGCCGGAAAGCCTTTCTGCAGAAGAGCCGTGGGAGAGAGTGGATTATGAAAATCCGGAAAACTGGGCTTTCTGGGAGACGGAAACGGAAGGAACCCAGGCGGATGTATTTTTTATTTGTCCTTCCGTGTATGGAGGAACAGAGGAAGCGTATAATATGCCCTTGTGGGATCAACAGGCAAAGGAATCCTTTACGGGGGCGATCAATATGGAAAAAGGTATCTATGACCAGGACAGCCGTTTCTTCGCTCCCTATTACCGGCAGATCGGCCTTAGCGTTTACGAAATGCCGGAGCAGGACAGACAGCCGTATCTGGAGCTGGCCTATCAGGACGTCAGGGACGCCTTTGAAGCCTACTATGAAATGGAAAATGAAGGAAGACCGATTATTTTGGCGGGATTTTCCCAGGGGGCGGATATGTGCCTTCGCCTGATGAAGGATTGTTTTGAGCAGCAGGAACGGATGGATCAGCTGGTCGCCTGCTATGCGATCGGATGGCGGGTGACGGAAGAGGACGTGTCCCTGTATCCCCAGCTGAAAATGGCGGAGGGAGAAACAGACACAGGGGTCATCATCGCATTTAACAGCGAAGCGCCCCGGGTAACGGATTCGCTGATGATCCCCCAGGGAAGCAGAAGCTTTGGGATCAATCCCCTCAACTGGAAAACCGATGGAACGCCGGCGGATCGCAGCTTAAATAAAGGCGCCTGCTTTACGGATTATAGCGGCGAGATCCTTCAGGAAATCCCGGCATTGACAGGAGCATACCTGGAAGAGGACAGGGGGGCGCTGAAGGTAACGGATGTTTCCCCTGAGGATTACCCTCCGGGACTGTCCATGTTCCAGGAAGGGGTGTATCATCTGTATGATTATCAGTTTTTCTACCGGAATCTTCAGGAAAACGTGGGGGACAGACTGGAAGCATATCTGCAAAAAACCCAAAACTGAAGCCGGAGCCGTAAAAATACATCAGCCGGCATGCCCGGGAATCCCCGCATGCCGGCTGATTTTTTGACCTTGAACCTTTATTTCAGCTTAAAGGATTCACAGTCCGTACACTCTATCATGGTCGGATTCTTTTCGTGGGTTCCGATTTTGATAGAGCTCAGGGTACAGAAGTTTTCACTTTGGCAGTGGTGCTTGCACTGACGGACGGTGCAGCCGATGGTTTTGTTTGCAGCCATTTTTTCTTACCTCCCCGTGTGGTTTTGAAACTTCGTTCCTCCCTATTATGTGAAAACCAAAAGGAATTATACGAAAAAATCGTGTATAGAGATAACGCTTTTGGAGGAAAATAGAAGCAGGATCATCGTGACAGGTGAAATTCACAATGAACGGGAGGTTTAAAGGATGAGGACAGAATTTACCATGACCAGGCGGCAGTTTATCATCGCCACGGTCATCTGCGGGATCATTGTGGCGGCGGCAGTTTGCTATGGGCTGTTGCTGGGAAACGCAGAAAGAAGGGAGGATCCGGCGCCGGATAAAATCACGGGCCAGGCGCAGCAGACGGAAAATATAACAGCGGGAAGTGAAGGAACGGAGGATGCCGGAGCGTCTTTGGGACAGCAGGAAGGGGAGCAGCAGGCCCGGGATGCTTCCGGAGGGATCATCGTCAGTACGCCCAAATATGCCCTCCCTTTGGAGGGTGAGGTGATCAGGGATTTCAGCCAGGATACCCTGGTCTATTATGAAACCCTGGATCAGTATATGGTTCATGAAGGGGTGGATATCGCCGCCGAAGTGGGAACCCAGGTCAAAGCGGCCACAGACGGGGTGGTTTCCAAAATCCTGCCGGAGGATGAAATGGGCGTGACCGTTTGGGTGGCGTATCCCGATGAGGTGACGGTCGCATATGGAAATCTGGATTCAGCGCTTTCGGTAGAAGAAGGGGACGCGCTGAGCCAGGGAGAGGTAATCGGCGTGATCGGGCAAACGTCCCTTTATGAAAAGAACGATCCTTCCCATTTGCATTTAGAGGTCATGCAGGGAGAAGTGCTGGTGGATCCCTCCGGCTATTTTCCATTTTAAGACAAACGGGATAAAACCTGAAAGCCCCTCCTGATTTTAAAATTCAGGAAGGGCATTTTTTGGGAAAAAGAGGCTTTCAGGGCATGGCGCAGAGGCTATGACAGAAGGTACAAAAGAAAGTCAGCGCCG